>NZ_JNXJ01000006.1:0-277629 GCF_000716625.1 Streptomyces bikiniensis
GGAGACGGTTCTCTTGGTCGAAAACCCATCTACCAGGGGTTTCGTCATGCTGTCAGGTCAACCGGCAAGCTCGCAAAGCAGGTTGAGAAACCCTCAATGGTCTTCCGGGCCTCAGGGGAACGGCGGACCACCGTCCCCCCGCAGCGCGTCCAGCTCCGCGCGCAGGGCGGCGTTCTCCTCCTCCAGGTGCGCGATGCGCCCGCGGACCGGCGCCAGGGCGTCGGAGAGCTCGTCCTGGCTGAACCGGGGGGTGATGTGGTTGGGGCAGTTCCAGGCGAAGGCCTCGACCCGGACGGTGACGAGCTGTTCGACCGTTCCTTCGGTACGCGTCGGCTCCAGGCGCTCGGCGAGCGCGGGGTCCGCGCCGACCGGCACGACGGTGGCGCGGCCGAAGAGCTTGAGGCGGGTCCGGCGGGCGTGGTCGATGAAGAAGAGCGCGACCCGGTCGTCGCCGCGGACGTTGCCGGTGGTGATGTACTGCCGGTTGCCCCGGACGTCCAGGTAGGCGAGGGTGTGCGCGTCCAGGACGTGGACGAACCCCGGCGGGCCGCCCCGGAACTGGATGTACGGCCAGCCGCTCTCGCTCACGCTGGAGAACAGGAAGCCGTCGAGGCCCCGGATGAAGTCGGCCGCGTCGCCGGTGAGCGGTTCGGGCCCCGCGTCCGGCTCCCGCAGGCGGCGCCCGGCCGCCGCGGCACTGCCCATCTCCTCCTGCGCCTTGCGTACGGACGGGGTGTACGCGATGTGGTCGTAGCGGCTCACGCGGCGCTCCCCGGGATCAGGTCGATGTGGTCGTAGCGGCTCACGCGGCACTCCCCGGGATCAGGTCGATGTGGTCGTAGCGGCTCACGCGGCACTCCCCGGGATCAGGTCGATGTGGTCGAAGCGGCTCACGCGGCGCTCTCCAGGGACAGGTCGACCAGCCCGGCGCGGGCGGCGAGGACACCGGCCTGGAAGCGGCTGCCGGCCGACAGCTCCTGCATGATCGCGGCCACGTGGCGGCGCAGGGTCCGCTCGGACATGCCGACCCGGCGCGCGATGGCCTCGTCCTTGGCGCCGGAGGCGAGCAGGTCGAGCAGGGTCGCCTTCAGGTCCCCCATCGTCCCGGCGTACCCGGACGCCCCGGAGTCGAAGTCGAAGGCGGACTCCCAGACCCGGGCGTGCAGCCCGGCGAGGAAGGAGGCGACCGCGCCGTCGTAGACGACGGCGATGGCGTCGCCCTCGCCGGCCGGGATGAAGGCCGTCTTCCGGTCGAAGACCAGGAAGCGGTCGCGCACCTCCTTGGTGGTGCGCACCCGCCCGCCGACGGGCAGGAGTTCGCCGAGGTGGGCGCGGGTGCCGGAGTCGCCGCGGGCGGTGTGGGGGTAGAGGATGCGGCCCTGCGCGCCGCGCCGCAGCGCGTCGAGGACGAGGGGGCGGGCGAGGCGCAGTTCGGGGGTCTCGCGGGCCACGCAGGGCTGCATGACCAGGACCTCGGTGGTGCAGGCCTGGGCGGCTTCGAGGAGGCGCAGTTCGATCTCCTCGCGGTCGCCGGTGATCACCACCGACTCGGCGCGGGTCCTGGACTGCTTCTCGAAGGCCGCCACGAAGGAGCTGAGCTGCCCCTTGAACCCGGCGAGGCGGCGGCGCCCGTCGAGGATCTCCCGCTCCAGGGGGACGAGGAGCTCCATCTGGGCGGCCTCCGGGCTGACCGCGACCAGCCGGCCCGTGCCGCCCCCGGCCGGCTTGACCAGGCGCAGTTCGCGCAGCACCCGGACCGCCTGCTCGGCCCGCCGGTGCGGGACGCCCAGCTCCTCGGCGGTCCCGTACGGGCAGAAGTCGGCACGTCCGACGACGCGCTCGTAGAACGTGACCACGAACTCGTCCACTTCGGCGGCCCGGCGGGCTTCCTGGCGTGGGATCTGTGTCGCGGTTTCCATCGTCACCTCGTTCTGATCGCACGGATGTTGTCGACAGGGGGGAAGGACGGGGAGAACGGGAAGAACGGGAGGCCGTCTGCTGGGACGGCCCCCGGAGACGCTTCGGGCAGCGGTTCTGCGGTGCGGCCACCGTATGGCCCCGGACTGGGCGGGCCCCTACAGGCGGACCAGAGGACCGGAAGCCTCCGGAGGACGGCTCGCGCCCCGGCGCACCGGTGTCGACCTGTGGTTCCGGCGGCGGACGGTGGTATGCCGGTGGCAACCGGCAGAACCGGGGCAACTGCCGGAGCACTTGTCCTTCCGCCCGTTCAACTCCCCGCAACAAAAGGGCGTTCGACCGCCGGGCCACCCTCCTTGCGCCGGTTTCCCACAGGGCGGGACGAGGACGCACGAAGCTCCCCACAGCCGCGCAACCACGCAGGTACTCAGGCACTCAGGCACTCAGGCACTCAGGCACTCAGGCACTCAGGCACTCAACGACCCGGATACTCGGCGGCCCGGCCGGAGAGGGAATGCTCGCAGGCCGGGCACGGGGCACCGTCCTCCCGCCGGGCGGCACCGCCCTCCCGGTGCGCGGCACCGTCCTCCCGCCGGGCGGCGCCGATGCGGCGCAGGGCGAGGTCCTGCCCCTCGGTCCAGTCGGCCCGCCGCGCGAGTTCGAGGGCGCTGCCGAACAGTTCCAGGGCCTGCGCGTCGTCGGCCAGGGCCCGGTGGCATTCGGCGCGCCGCAGCTGGGCGGCGGCCTGGGCGCGCGGTTCGTCGTCGGCGACGGCGGCGAACAGGCCGGCGGTCGCGACCTTGAGGCAGTCGCCCGTGTACAGCCCGGTCGAGAGGTAGGGGTGCAGGCTCTCGGCGAGCCGCCAGGCGACGGAGGTGAAGCCGGTCCCGGCGGCCTGGAGGACGGCACCGGCCAGGTTCTCCCGCTCTCCGTCCAGCCACTCCGAGGCCTCGCCGTGGTCGGAGAAGACGAGCGCGGCCGAAGGGGCGGGCGTCCCGGCGGCCGGAGCCGTCTCCGCCGGGTGGAGCAGCCGGGCCGCCGCGTCGGCGTGGTAGAGGTACCAGTCGAAGAGCCGCTGCCGGGCGGCGTGCGCCTCCTCGCGGCCGGCCAGCTCGCGGGCGTAGGTGCGCAGCAGGTCGTGGAGCCCGAACCGGCCGCCCGCCCGTTCCCGTACCAGGTGGGCGTCGGTCAGGACGGCGAGGAGTCCGGCGGCCTCGGCCGAGGTGGTGTCCGCGAGGGCCGCGGCACCGTCCACGGTGAGGTCGGGCCCCGGCATCAGGCCGAGCAGCCGGAACATCCGCCGGCCGGCGGCGGGGAGCGCGCGGTACGAGAGGTCGAAGGCGGCCCGTACGGTCGAGCGCCGGTCGCCTTCCACGCGCAGCCGGCTGAGCACGTCGTCGCCGGATAAGGCGGCGCAGTGGTCGGCGATGCGGGCGTCCCGGGCCAGCAGGTTGGCCCCGGCGATCCGGATGGCGAGGGGCAGGCCGCCGCAGACCCGCACGAGCCTGCGGGCGGCCTCCTCCTCGGCCGCGACCCGGCTCTCGCCGACGGTGGCGGCGAGCAGCCGGCGGCCCTCGTCGGGGTCGAGGACGTCGAGGACGAGCTGGCGGGCGCCGTCGCTGGCGACGAGGCCGGCGAGCCGGCTGCGGCTGGTGATGACCACGGCGCAGCCCCGGGCGCCGGGGATGAGGGGTCTGACCTGCTCGGCGTCGCGCGCGTTGTCGAGGACGATGAGCATCTGCCGGTCGGCGAGCAGCGTGCGGTACAGGGCGGCGGCCTCGTCCTCGTCGGCGGGCAGCCGGCCGGGCGGGGCGCCCAGGGCGCGGAGGAACTGCGCGAGGACGTCGCCGGGGCGCAGGGTCGGGAGCGGGGAGTGGCCGCGCAGGTCGACGAAGAGCTGCCCGTCCTCGAAGTGCTCGCGCCGGGCGTGCGCCCAGTGCTTGGCGAGGGCGGTCTTGCCGACGCCGGGCGCGCCGACCACCGCGACCACGTGGGCGCGGGCCGCCGGGTCGGGCGAGACGAGGGCGTCGAGCTCCCGCATCTGCCGCCGCCGCCCGACGTAGGAGCCGGCGGTGGCGGGCAGCTGGGCCGGGAACGGCCCGGCGGAAGGGGCACGTCGGGGTGGCGCGGGGTGGTCGGGGCGGCGCGCGGAGGGGAGTTGCTGGCGCAGCACCCGCAGGTGGGCGTCGCGGACCTCCGCGCTGGGCGCGATGCCCAGCTCCTCGTCGAGCCGGTCGCGCAGCCGGTTGAACACGTTGAGCGCGGCGGCCTGTTCGCCGCAGCTGGCGAGGGCGAGGATCAGCCGGGCGTGCAGGCCTTCGTGCAGCGGCTCGGCGTTCACCAGGTCCCACAGCACCGGGACGGCCTCCTCGGGCCGGCGCAGCAGCAGCGCGGTGTCGGCGTGGAGGAGCACGGCCTTGACGCGCCGCTCGTTGGCGACCACCGCGGCGGGGTGCTGGCGCAGGACGGGGTCGGCGTCCGCGAGCACGGGGCCGCGCCACCACCGCAGGGCCTGCGTCAGCGACGCGTACGCGGAGACGGGGTCGGGGGCGCGGAGCAACCGCTCCGCGTGGTCGAGGAGTTCGTCGAAGTGGCCGAGGTCGGTCTGGTGGCGAGGGGCTTCGAGGAGGTAGCCGACGGGGGTCCGGACGACGCCGGGCGACGGACCGTCCTGTTCGAGGAGCCGCCGCACCTGGCTGACGTAGGTGTGCACGAGGCTCTGGTGGGAACTGGGCGGCCCGGACGGCCAGAGGACGTCGGTGATCTCCCGCTGGGTGGCGGGCTCGGGGTGCTTGAGCGCGAGCAGTCCGAGCAGACGGCGCAGCATCGGACTGGTGAGGGGAACGGGGGCGCGGCCGCGCTGGAGGGAGAGGGGGCCGAGGATGAGCAGCCGGGGCCGTCCGGCACCGCGCGGCGACGGCGCGGCGCGGTCGGCGGCCAGCAGCTCCGCCAGCTCGCCGCCGCTCAGCTCCAGCGCCTCGGCGAGCCGCCGGAGGGTCCGCGCCTGGGGCCGCCGGACCCGCCCGCGTTCGATGTCGCGCAGCGCCCTGGTGCTGATTCCGGCCCGCGAGGCGGCCGTCTCCTGACTCAGCCCGGCCCGCCTGCGGAACGCCCGGAGCCGCGCGCCGAAAGACCCCGGCCCGTCGTCCGGATCACCCCCGGGAACCCCCGTGGCCGACGCCCGCTCCGACATGGCATCCCCCTCATCGATGACCGCGTCCTGTCGATCATGACCGGCGGCGGCCTGGCGGGCCGTGCACGGCCGACTCTGCAGAGGCTTCGTCAATGATCAGTTTGGACTAGACCAATGCCACGGGCAAGGGCGCGCCGCACAGGACGGCGAAGCGGCACGGACATGCGGAGCCGCCCCGAGCCGGACCGGGAATTCGACCGCCCCCGCCGCAGTGCCGACTTCCACGGACACGCGCCCCGGCACCCCTGCGCGACAAGCACGACGCCCCGACCCCGCCCCGAACACCCCGAAAACCACGAAACCCCAGGTCGGATTGGTTCCGACCTGGGGTTCCAAGCGAGCCGCCTTCGGGATTCGAACCCGAGACCTACGCATTACGAGGGCCCGCAAGATCATCCCGGCCGGTGCCGGACGATGCCACGGAATCCCGTTTCCCCAGATCAGAGGCGTCCGACCGTGATCACCATGACGCCGGGTCCACCCTAGTGCCACCCAGTCCGCTCACGGAGCGCTCACGCGCAGGACGGTCGAAGGCGGCGTACGGAGTGAGGCGATAGCTGTTCGTCGACCAGGACACCAGTAGCGCCGCCTCACCCCCGAGAAAATCAAAGCGTCATCTGCCCAGCACCTGCCGCAGCCTTCTTGATACGAGCCTTAGTGGGCGCGAGCTCAGGCAAGTACTTGGAGAGGCGCAGCGTTATCTGGCTACGCAGGCGGTCGACCGAACCTCCAGCCTCCAGAGCTGCTTCCGGCGCGACGTCGAGCGTGTAGTGGCTCAGCGTGGCTGCATCGGTGCCAATCACGCGCCAGAGGGCAAGAGAATTAGGCGTGTCCGTTGCCGACTCTTCCACATCGAACACATAGATCCATGCCGGAGGATTCTCGACAGGCTCATTACCTTCCTGTACGAGCCGCCACGTTCCGTCGCCGTATTCGACCAGATCGGGACGCCCCAGATGTCTCTGCCAGCTATCCCACACAGCCCGGGGGATAGCGAGAATACAACCCGCGGAAGTACCGTGAGCACCAATTTGAAACTTGAACATCATCTGATAGAAGGTCCGCTTAAAGGCGTTGGCAATGTTCGGCCCCTCAACCTTTTCGCAAAGCCACTGCGGATGCGAGGCGATCGCCTTTCCGAACTCGCCAGCATGCATATGACTGGCATTCCGGAGGTTCGCTACGGCCTTTTGATATGTGCCATGAAAATCCATGGTCTGGATTTCGAATACCCCGTAACGCCCCACCGCGAGCGCACCTGAGCCGTCCGAAAGAAGCTCGATCATGGTGGCATCGAACGAGAACTCCGGAGAGCGATCAGTCGGACTAATAGAAATCTCCCCGCCTAGCTTATTCTGAAAGTAGACGATAGTGGGCTTACCATCAGCAACCCTCTTTCGCACTTCCTCTGTGGCGGCCTTATCTTCGAGTACGGGGACTGCAACGATACTAACGTCATCGCCCTGAGCGTGACCGAACAGGCGGTGAGCAGCATCGTTCAACATGTCGCGATCCAGGGCCCTGAAGGGGCAGGCCAGCCAGTCTTGTCGACTGCCGTTACTGGTGCTGCTGATGGTGCAAACCCCTGCAGAGTTAGCGCGCTTGACGCACTTCGTCTGTTTCCCGGTGACTTCCGTCAGGAAGGGACAGCGCTCGGCTGCCTGATCCTGGAGACTCGCGGGTGTTTCAGCAACCACCGGGTAAACCCGGTGCCCGAACCATTCGGCGATGAAGTTCCCTGGTTCCTTCTTCACCTTCGTACCGCCCCCGGACAAATTAGGTCCCCATCTCCTTTAGATCATCACCCAGATCGAAGGACAGCTGTCCCGCCGCTTCGCTGGCATTCTTCGTAGCCGCCTCATGAAAAGGCTTGTGGAGTTCAAAACCGATTGCATTACGCCCATTAGACGCCGCCACAGAAAGGGACCGCCCCGTTCCACAGAAGGGGTCGAGAACAGTCCCACCCGGAGGGCAGGAACTCAGGATGCGCGGCGTGATCAAATCGATAGGGAAGGTAGCCGAGTGGCCATCGGAGCCCGACCGGACGTGCGTCTTAACCACGTCATGCGCCCCGTCTTCGACTTCCTGATAGTCGTAGTAGGAGATCTCCGTCTCATCTCCATCAACAGGCTCGATCTCTTCGAAGTCGTAATAGACGACGTCCCGAGCTCCCCGCTCGACCTGATCGATGTCGTAGAAATACTTCGCCCGCCCTTCCTTGGGGCGCTTCACGAAGTGGAAGAAATGCTCATGCGAGAGTCGGAGGCGATCTTTCTCGGGGCGCGGAGGAACGTTAGGCTTATGCCAAATAAGATCGTTGCGAAGGATCCATCGAAGGTCCTGCATAGCAATGGCGAAACGGCTCGGGATAAGCAGCAGTTGCTTTTCTTGCCGGAACCCGCCCATTGGAGTTCGGCGCCGCGACCTTGGGTTGTCACCCAGCCCTTGCCGACCGTCATGACGAATGCTCGACCAACGCGCGAAGTAGGTATCTCCGATATTGATCCACATGCTTCCGCCGGGCTTAAGGGCTGGGGCAGCACGCTGCAGGATCTCCACAAGGTGGCTGATGTACCACTCAGGCAGGGGCTCCAGCCCAAGTACACCGCCGTGATCCCGGTACCACTCATAGGGCGGGACGTCGGTCTGGACCCGGTCTGAGTCCTCGGCAAGCCACTGCTTGAGGATGTCCTCGTTGTGGTCTTGCCCGTAACTACGGAGGCCCCAGTAGGGCGGGGAAGTGATCAGCAAGTCGATCGACTCAGGCTCCAGGGACGCCATGAGGTCGTAGGCATCGCCGCAGTAGACCTGGACCCGATCACCGCCGGCGACGGTCTCATCCTGCGCTTGCATCTCGGGCCTCGTGCTCTGCGTCGTGTCTACCTGTCGAACCACATGGGCAGCCTAAAGGGTCGGGCTGTCAGTAGCGAAGTACGTGGCCTTTTACCCAGGTGGGGCTTCTGGTACTAACCGCATCATCACCCGGAGTTACGACAGTCGGACGTCCCTCACACCTCCCCGGCTCAGCAGATCGGACCCCAGGATCTACTGGCTGTAGCAGCGGCCCTAGCCGACCGAGCGCAGAGTTAGCGGTCGAAGGCGTGCAGGGGAAACTGCCTGGGCAGAGACCCCGCATGAGTGACCTCATCGAGGAGTGGGCGGCTGCGGTCGCGGAGACGGAACTCGGCAAAACGCTTCCACGGCGGTGGACACATACACGGGGAGTAGCCGAACGCGCGATCGAGGTAAGCCAGGTGATCAGGCAAGACGGTAGCCTCCTCGTCGCTGCCGCCACGCTGCATGACGTCGGGTACGCGCCGCGCCTGGCCACGACCGGGTTCCATCCGCTAGACGGCGCCCGGTTCCTCCGCGATGAGCACGGGGCTGACGAGCGGCTGACGCGGCTGGTGGCGAACCACTCGTTCGCGCTCCTGGAGGCCGAGGAGCGGGGGCTGCGGGAGGAGCTCGCGAGCGAGTTTCCGTTGCTGGAGGAGCCGCTGCTGGTGGACGCGCTCGTGTACTGCGACATGACGACCACGCCCGACGGCGGCCGGACCACCGCCGAGGAGCGGGTCGCGGAGATCCTTGGCCGCTACGGGGAAGACAGCGTGGTCGGGCGGTTCATCCGTCGGGCGGCGCCGGAGATCTTCGCCGCCGTGGGGCGGGTGGAGGCGGCGCTGGCGGCTCAGCCGAGGTAGGGGTAGGTGCCGGCGAGGTAGTCGCCGATCTGCTGGCGCATGCTTGCGTGGATGTCGTACTGGTCGAGGTCGGCCGGCTGGACGAAGCGGACGCCGTCGGCCTCGTCGTTGATCGTGGGCTCGCCGCCGACGGGGCGGCCGATGTAGGTGTTCTCGTACTGCTGGCGGATCTCGCCGTCGGTGTACGCCACGATGTGGTTCGGGTTGGTGTAGACGCCGAGAAAGCCGGTGATCTCGGCGACGATCCCCGTCTCCTCCAGGCACTCGCGCACCGCGCACTCGGCGGCGGTCTCGCCGATGTCCTGGGCGCCTCCGGGCAGCGCCCACTGGCCGGTGTCACGGCGGCGCTGGAGCAGGATGGCGCCGCTGCCGTCGACGACCAGCAGGTTGCTGGCGGGGATGAGGGTGTTGGCCTTGGGGGCGTCCGGGTCGTTGTAGTACTCAGTCCTGCCCATGTGCGGCGGTCCCCTCCTGGTCGGGTGTCCAGGGCCGTGCGCCGGCCCAGACGGCGTCGAAGCTCTGAGCGTAGTTGTCGAACCAGCCGCCTTCGGTGCCCTGTCTGAGGTGGAGCAGCGGGTTGGCGCTTGCGGGGCGTCCCCACACGTGTGGGTTGACCAGCAAGTTCTCGTCGTAGAGGAAGAGCGAGGTGTACAGGGTGGTGTCGTGCAGTCGTACCTCGCACCCCGGCTTCCCCAGGAGAGGACGGTAGTAGGTCAGCGAGGCGCGGATCTTCGCCGCGAGCGTGTCGCCGATGCCTTCCTCCCGGCCCCGGACAGCGACCGCCCCGCCGGTGGGGTCGCCGAAGCACAGACGTACGCGGACGCCGGCCTGCGCGCGCTCGGCGAGCATCCGGGCCACATCGGGGTTGGACTGGGCGAAGAAGGTGCCCGAGAAGACGAGAACGCTGATCTCCTTCTGCGCTCCTCGAAGCAGCGAGATCCACATCTCCCGGGGCACGCTCGCCCGGTTCGCGTAGGTGCCGACGAGTTCACCGTCGGAAGTCGGCGCTGTCCGCGTCGTTCGGGACTGCTGCGGGGGCCAGAGGAAGGACTCCTCGACGCGCAGGTGCTGGGCCGCGGCGAATCGATGGCGCCGGTGGGGAACGCGCCCGCCGAGCCAGCGACCTACGGTCTTGGGATCCACTTCGCAGATCTCGGCGAGCGACTCGATCGAGACGCCCCGCTGGGCGAGTACGGAATGCAGTCGCTCGTTCACGCTGGTCATGCAAGCGCGGGCTGGGGAGGCGGGGCAAGGACGTATTGGGACGTCTTCACCGGGCCGCTCTCGGCCGTCTCCTTACGCTGGCGCCATGCAGCTCATTGTTCTGTGGGACATCGACCACACGCTCATCGAGAACGCCGGGGTGAGCAAGGAGATCTACGCGAGCGCGTTCTCCCTCCTCGCGGGGCGGGATCCGGACGGGCCGGCGCGGACGGAGGGCCGTACGGATCGTCTGATCATGCGGGAGCTGCTTGTCCGGCACGGTGTCCCCGTGCCGGACTGGACCGTCGTGGAAGCGGCTCTCGCCAAGGCCGGGGAAGGGCGCGAGGAGGATCTGCGCCGTCGTGGGAGCGCCCTGCCTGGGGTGCGTGAGGCACTCGCGGCAGCGGCTGGTCGGCATGGCTGGATCTCGTCCGTTCTGACGGGGAACATCGCGGCCAACGCCGTGGTGAAGCTTTCCGCCTTCGGGCTGGACACGCTTCTCGACCTGTCCGTGGGCGCGTACGGCGCCGACGCGGATCTGCGACCGGACCTCGTGGAAGTGGCTCGTGAGCGGGCCCGCCGGCTCCGAGGCGTTGGAGCGGACGTCCCGGTGGTGCTCGTCGGTGACACGCCTCGGGACGTCGAAGCCGCGCTCACGACCGGTTCGCAGATCATCGCGGTCGCGTCCGGCATCCACAGCGAAGAAGAGTTGCGAGCGGCGGGAGCCTCCGTGGTCCTGAGGGACCTGTCCGAGACCTCTCGGGTGCTGGATCTGCTGGAGCGCGCCGCGCAACGGTGAAACGTCCCAGGACGTCCTGCCTGGCGTCCGCAGACGCGGTGACGGTGTCCCCCTCTCCTTCCCCATCATCTGTCTGAGTACGGATCGCAAGTCAGCGATCGCCCGAAGGAGCGGTCGCTGGCCTCACAAGGGGAGAAGGGGGCCATGAAGCGCGAGTACGAAGTCCGGTTCCTGGATGTCGACGCCGCCGACATCCGCACCAGGCTCGGCCGGGTGGGAGCCGTCCAAAGGATCCCCTGGGCGCTGCGTACGTGCTGGATCTTCGAGGGGGAGGTTCTGGACCCCGGTCTCTGTCTCCGCCTCTGCGGCCAGGGCACCCGCGTCAGCCTCGCGCTGGGTTCGTCCTGCGCCTCCTCGGCGCTCCAGGGCAGCACGGCCGTCGAGACCGTGGTGTCCGACCGCGCGGCCGCGGTGGAGATCCTTCGCAAGCTGGGCCTGCGCGAGACCCGCTACCAGGAGCACTTCCGCGAGGAGTGGCGGCTGGGGGAAGCGGCGTTCTCGATCGAGGCGTGGCCCGACCTCCCCGGGCTCGTCGCGGTCGCCGGCCCCGATGAGGCGTCCGTCCGGCAGGCGGCGGCTTTGATCGGGTTCGACTTTGGCGATGCCCAAGCCGGGAGCGTCGAGCAGATCTACCTGAACGCGACCAGGCGCAACGTGCTTGCCGAACCCACCCTCCTCTTCGCCGATACCGCCCATGCCTGTGCGACGTGACCTGGCACGAGGGGCAACACCCGAACTCACCACTGGCCGGCCGACCCCCATCGGGCGATGGTCTCGGCCACTTGGCCGATAAGCCTTCAATCGCTCAACTGCCTTGCGCGGAACGGGGTTACGCCGCCGGTAACCTCGGGCGGGCGAGGCGCTGAGCGCCCGCCATCTGGCCTGCCTGAAAGCTGAAAGGGAATCGATGGCCCAGGATCTGGAAAACACCGTGGAGCGCACGCTCGTCCTTCTCAAGCCCGACGCTCTGGTCCGCGGTTTCGGCGGGAAGATCATCAGCCGGTTCGAGGACGCCGCGCTGAAGATCGTCGGCGTGAAGATGAAGCAGATGGACGCCGAGTTCACCCGGCGCCACTACTTCGATCTGGAGGAGCGGCTCGGCCCGGAGGTCTACAACCTCACCGCGACCTTCATGCAGCAGGGCCCCGTCATCGCGCTCGTCCTGGAGGGCTTCGACGCGGTCGCGACCGTACGGAAGATCGTCGGCAGCACGTACCCGAACGAGGCCCCCGCCGGCACCATCCGGGGCGACTTCTCGCACTACAGCCGTGGCGCCAGCGCCGCCTCCGGGAAGGCGGTGGCGAACCTCGTGCACGCCTCCGGCAACAAGGAGGAGGCCGACCAGGAGGTGGCGCTCTGGTTCGACAAGGACGAGCTCCACGACTACCGCACCCTCGCGGAGATCTTCACGTACTGACCCGCACCGAGGTCACCTCTCGGAAGCCGACGCGTTGAACACCACCCAGCACCAACGTAGGAGAGAAGACCCATGACCAACCCGACCCGCGTCGCCTCCGCAGCCGAGCTGGAGAGCGTCTTCCAGCAGGAGCTGGCCACCGACCGCTGGGCCGCGGCGGAGACCGCCTTCGCCCTCGCCATCCAGAGCCGCGACGCCGGCGACTGGGACAAGTCCCACGAGTGGGCGAGGCAGTGCCTGACCCTGCTCGCCGGCTTCCCCAGCGACACCGAGGGCGACGTCGCCACCAAGAGGGTGTCCGTCGGTGGCGTCCTCCTGCCGAACTACCTGCACGAGGGCGTCCTGCGCGACCGCTTCGGCGACTTCGACTGACGTACGACCCCGGCGGCGGTGCGGCACCCGACGACGGACCGCACCCCGCCGGCCGCTGATCAACCACACATCACGTCCAGCCGAGCCAGCCCCCATGTGCGGGACGGCTCGGGCGGACCACCCATGCCTCATTCCGGAAGGGAGCCCCTGTGGCCATCGAGATCGAGATGCGCGCCCGGTTCGACGAGGAGACGTACGAGAAGCTCCTCGTCCGCCTCGCGGCGGAGGCCGAGGACCTCGGCCGCGACGACAAGAACATCTACTTCTACGTGCTGCCCGACCAGCTGCTGAAGGTCACCGACAACACGGCCGCCGGCTCGGCGAAGATCACGCTCAAGGCCAGCAAGATCGGCCAGGGCGCCGCGTTCCCCGAGACGGAGTTCGCCATCGCCCGGGACGACGTGCCGGCCGCCGTGCGGATCTTCAACGCCCTCGGCTTCGAGGGCACCATGCACCAGGCGTTCAATCAGCGGCACAACTTCCGCTTCCGCGGGGTCGAGATCGCCGTGAAGTGGAGCGAGGCGTGGGGGCACCACGCCGAGTTCGAGGTCCTCCTCGAGGAGGGTGCCGGCGCCACCGCCCAGGAGGAGGCCACCGCCCGCATCCGCGGCGTCGCCGACGAGCTCGGCATCCACCTGATGACCGAGCAGGAGCTCGCCGACTTCACGGCCGCCTTCGAGGCCGCCGAGCAGGAGCGCAAGGAGAAGGAGGCGGCCACCGCCGCCACCGCCAGCTAGGCATCCGCTGTCGCAGACCACCATGAGGGGGTGGGCCCGATGAGCACGACCCTGCCGGCCGACAGTCTGGTCGAGCTGGCCGCGCGCAAGCAGCTTCCGCACCACCAGTACACCGATCCCGCCACCGTCCGCTGGATCGCCGCCAACCGGCCGGAGCTCCCCGACAACCCGCCTCCTCCCACCCTGCGACCGAGCTCGCGGCAGCTCGTGACCCGCGCGGCCCTGCCCGCAGACTGGCTGGCCGAGGCCAGGTGCCACGACTCGCTCCACGGCATCCGGCACGCCGTACGGACCGCCGCCATGGCCGCCCTCCTCGCCGAGGCCACCGGTCTCGGCGAGGAGGACACCGCCACGCTCATCCTGGCCGCGGCCGTGCACGACTGCCGCCGGCTCCACGACAAGGACGACACCGGCCACGGCGCCCGCGCCGCCATCTGGCTCACGGAGAACGCCGACACCGTCTGGGACCGCTTCGGCCTCACCCCGACGCCCAGCCGCGTCACCGCCGCCGGCACGGCGGTCCGGCTCCACGACCTGCCGTACGAACACTTCTCGCCGGACGACCACGCCGACCACGCCCGCGCCAGGACGATCACCGACCTCCTCAAGGCCGCCGACGCCCTGGACCGCTACCGCCTGCCCAAGCTCACCTGGTGGCCCGACCCGGCCCGCGTCCGGGCCGAGGCGTTCGCCGATCTGCGCACCACCGCCTTCGAGCTCGTCGTCCGGTCCGAGTCCGCGTGGCTGGCCGGGGCTGACAGCGCGGAAGCCGTTCTCAGCAGCCTGGCGATCATGGAGCTGATCGGCTGATGGACTTCCTCGACGCCTACGAGCAGTGGGCCGACGCCCACTCCTTCTTCGACACCACGCTCATCCCCAGCCCCGCCGACAGCCAGGACCCGCTCGCCGCGCAGGCCGCGGCCTGGGACAAGCGCCTGGCCGACACGCCCAACGGCCGGCTCATGCGGGACAACGCGATGTTCCGGGCCCTGGGGACGGGCGACAAGCTCCACCTGCTCCACGTCACGCACGCCCTGGAGCAGATCAGCGAGCACGGCGCGCTGTACCCCTCCGGGGGCTGCCTGGTCGGCAGCGTCTACTGCGCGCCGCTCACGGCCTCCGAGCGCGGCTTACGCATGCACAACCTCGGTGAGTACATCCTGACCAAGGAGGCCCCGGCCTTCGTGGCGAAGGCCGGGGTGCCGAGGCGGGAGCCGACCCCGCTGATCTTCGAGGTCTCCCTCCCGCCGCAGGCGTACCGGGGCCTGGCCGGCGTGGACTACCTCCGTCTCGGCTCGATCCACCTGCAGATCTACAGCCGCCTGGAGTACCTGCTCTCCAAGACCGAACGCCACCAGCTGCGCGAGACGATCGTCAGCCGGATCAAGAACTCCGCGGCCTTCCTCGCCCTGGCGGCTGCCGTCGCCCACCAGGGCGCCACGGTCTCGCCGGAGAACTTCCTCCGGCTCCTGGACGAGACGATCCCGCGCTTACCGATCCTCGGCTACGTGTACTTCGAGGCCCTGGCCGAGTACCTGATGCTGCACTCCACCACGAACGACACCCGCGAGCGGGCCGAGCACGGCGAGTTCAACAACTGGCTCTACAAGGACATGCTGTTCGCGTCCTTCCCGGACATGGCCGGCAAGTTCGACCTCGCGCGGTTCCGGCCCTCGCCCACCGGCCTGTCCACGCTCCTGGCCCGCATCGACCCGAGCCTCGACGCGCGCCACGCCCGCGCCTACCTGACCGAGCGGATCAGCCACCTCGTCGCGGCCCGACTCTTCACCCCCGGCCAGGTCCCCGAAGCCTGGCACCGCACCCGCTGGGAGTTCGACGGCCTCTCCACCCAGCTCGGACCGCTCCTCGGCCACCTCATCCACCGAGAGCTCCGCACCTTCGGCCGGTACCCGGACTTCTACTTCTACTACGACCAGCACAAGGCGCTCCAGGCGTGGAACTACTGGAACCACATGGACATCATCGCGCCCTTCAACGGCACGATCCCCAAGGGCGAGATCGGCATCAACCCCGCGTACCCCGATCTCGACTACCGCGTCTGGCGGGCCGAGCGGGACGACCACGGGCGACTCCACCCCACCGAGGAACTCGCGCTGACCATCGCCCCGCGCCTGGTGGACATCAAGTACACGCTCATGCGCAACAACAGCCGCTGATCAGGGTCGGCCCGCACGGCAGATCGCCCGCCCCCTGTCCCCCTCAACCCGCCGAAGTGGAGAGGCATGTCGCCCCACGAGCACGCACGTCCCACCCCCACCTGGCCGGCGCCCGCGCAGACCGCCGAGACGATCTTCACCGAGGTCTTCCGCACCAACCACTGGGGATCGCCGGAGTCGTTCTCCGGGCCCGGATCCGAACTGCGGCAGACCGAAGCGGTCCGCGGCGCCCTCGCATCCGTCCTGGCGCGGTACCCGATCCGTACGATCACGGATGCCGGCTGCGGAGACGTCAACTGGATCCGCCACGTCAACGGCTTCGACCGGCTGGACGCGTACGTCGGCCTGGACGTCGTTCCTGACCTCGTCGAGCTGAACCAGAAGCGGTACGGCAGCGAGCGGATGTCCTTCCAGCAGGCCGACCTCAGCCGCGACGAGATCCCGGCCGCGGATCTCGTCCTCACCCGCGACTGCATGGTCCACCTCACCCACCACGAGGTCCTGGCGTTCCTCGCCCGCATCGCCGCCAGCGGCTCCACCTACCTCCTCGCCACCACCTACGCCGACCTGGCGGAGAACCGCGACACCACGGACGGCCACTGGCGCCCGCTCAACCTCCAGGCGGCCCCTTTCCACCTCCCGCCGCCTATCGAGCACTTCAACACCGACTTCACCGACAACGGGCGACACCACCCGGGCAACGGTCTGGGGCTGTGGCGGATCGAGCAGCTCGGCACCCGAAGCACCTGAACCACCCACCAACGGCGACCCAGGAAGCGAGACACGATGGCCACGCACGACGCCCAGATTGCGTCCCTCCTCGACCAGCTCGACCGCGCCCTCGCCTCCCCAGCGACCACGCACGGTCTCGCCCGCACGCTCAGGGCGGCCGTCAAGGAGGCCGAGCTGCACCGTCACCACCGAGCCAGCCTCGTCGGCCTGCCCGACGGCGTCCTCCAGCCCGGCCCCGCCAAGGTGCAAATCGGCGGTGGCGGTCACCGCATCGACGGCTTCTTCAACATCGACATCGTCCCGCCGGCCGACCTCCTGTGGGACGTACGCGAGGGTCTGCCGCTCGCCGACGAGAGCACCCAGGAGATCTTCTCGGAGCACTTCCTGGAGCACATCGACTACCCCCGCTCCGCCAAGACCTACGCCCGCGAGGCGTTCCGCGTGCTCATGCCCGGCGGCCGTCTCATCACCGGGGTGCCGGACGCGGCGTTCGTGCTCGGGCAGTACCCGGCCGGCCCGGAACAGGCCGAGGAGATGATCGCCCGCTGGTACGCCAAGCGGGACTGCCGCAAAGACATCAACACCTACCTCGACCTGATCAACTACGTCTTCCGCGACCAGGACGACGACCCCACGTACAACCCCCACTACTGGGCCTACGACTTCGAGAAGCTCAGCCAGCTGTTCACCGAGGCCGGCTTCGCCACCGTCGAGCCCTGGACCTTCGACCCGAGCATGGCCAACCCGAAACGGCAGTGGGCGAGTGTCTACGTCATCGCGACCAAGTAGGCAGCCTGACGTGCTCACGGAACTCGCCTTGGGACACCGGGTGATCCCCGGCATCGCCGACTTCGCCCGCGGCGGTCGCCCGGCCCCGGCGACCACGGACGATGCCAACACGTGGGTCGACGGCTTCTGCTGGCTCTACTGCGGACGGAGGTGGACGCGCGTTCTCTGGATCGGCCCGGCTACCGTCGCCGGTGCCCAGGCGCCGATGTACGCCTGCGGTCCGTGCATCGGCACGCTCCACGAGCTGGTCTGGGAGTCCCTCCTCCTCGGCGACACGTCGGCTGGCGCCCCGTCGCAGGACGAGCCCCCAGCCGCCGAACCACCCACCCCGCGGCGAACAGGCAAACACCGCGGCCAAGGCCGGCTCCTGCGCCGCCGTTAGACCCCCGCCCCGGACACGGACGAGTTACGCCGCTCCCCCACGGCAATGGCCCTGTGTCAGGGGCGGGTCAGCGCACGCCAAACCCCCTTCCCGCGAGGTCACCAGATCCGACGGCGCACGTATGGCTCCGCTGACAATGGACGAGCGGGTCTCCAAGTGGGAGCAGACCGGTGATAAGCCGTCCCCCGTGATGGTCTGGACGCCGGAGCAGACCGCTGCCTTCCTCGACTTTGTCGCCGAGGATCGGCTGTACGCGATGTGGTATCTGATCGCCTTCCGCGGCCTGCGGCGAGGCGAGGCGTGCGGGCAGCCGTGGTCGGAGACCAACCTCGACCGGCACTCCCTCACCGTGACCGGCCAGCTCGTTCAAGACGGTTGGGAGGTTGAGGCGTCCGAGCCGAAGACCGACAGCGGCTTCCGCGTCGTGGCCCTGGATGACGACACGGTTGACGTCCTGAAGCGGCACCGCGAGCGGCAGGAAGCCGACCGCGTGGAGTGGGGCTCGGCGTGGGTGAATACCGGGCTCGTCTTCACCCAGGAGGACAGCTCCTGGCTCCACCCGGGCAAGGTCACCGACCTCTTCGAGTGCCTCGGCAGGGCTCGCCGGCCTCGAACTCCGCCCAGGTCAAACGCGTTCCTTCTCGAGCCCACAGCTCGCGTCGCGCAGTGTCCCGCCGGTCTTGCTCCTCGGCCTCAAGCGCCTTCTTCCTTGCCCTTGCAGCCGCCCGCCGCTGACGCTCTTCCTCTGTCAGCTTAGCCACGCCGCCCCTCCGATTGCGCACGACTCCGCTGTGCCCCAAAGCCCATCCTGCGTGGGGCGTGTGCCAGGGAGCACATGACTTTCACTTTTCGATCGGAGCAAGCCCGAATGGGAGCGGAAAGGCCCAGCTATGACCGCTGGTAACTGCTGCGGCAGCCGTAGCGGTCACCTACTGCCGATAGAGGTCACGCAGGGGGCCACGTCATGCCCAGCCCTCCAAGTCTGAGACGGTGCCTCTTCCCCTAGACCGCTCACGAATTGCTCTTGGAAGCGCGCCTACGGGCAGTTCTCGTCCGACTTCACGGCGTGCAGGGTGACGGCGGGATCTTCCACCGGCTCACCGATCTGCGAGATCACTTGCTCGATCACTTCTCCTGCTGCCGGCTCGTGCGAGCAGACCTTCCAGTCACGCGACTGGGCCAGGGTGCTGCGCCCCTTGCCTGTGGCATCCACGTCTTCGACTCCGTTGACGAGGACGAGCACTTCTCCCGCATCGAACAGGTTCATGCCGACGAGGTCCGGCATCTGGTCGCCCGGACGAATCCTGAAACCGGGGGTGCCGGCAGGGCACTGCTCGTCCGTTTTCACCACGGTGAAAGTGACGAGCTCGTCAGGGTCCGCCTCCCCCGGTCGGGGGTCCTGGTCGCAGACCACCCAGTTCCGATCCCAGACCTGTGCTCGCCCCTGACCGAGTGCGTCCTCGGACGTGAGGTTGTTAAACCCGGCCTCTTGGGCGTCGTCCTGGGCGGCCTGCAACTCGCGACCCGCCATATCGGGAAGCGTTGAGGTGCATGCGGTGAGTGTCAGCATGGCGAGTGGTACGAGGAAGGCGAGACGTTGGCTTCTGCTCGCGGATGAACGTGACGGCATGTTCCCCCCTAGGCCATGTCAACGCGGTGAAATGATCATAGGAGGCGGTGCGCCAGGTCATCGAGGGGCAGGTTGGCCATTCCGTTCAGGCCGCCGACTCCGCCGTGGCCTCCACGATGCGACGCCCTCCCCGGGGCCCTAATCCACCCCTCCGCTCACACAGCGCTCACGCAAGCAAACCTGCGCCACCCCAGGCGGCCGCCCGGCCCATACTCAGGCAACAGAAAAGACCAGGTCAGACATTGTCTGACCTGGTCTTTCTCTGAGCCGCCTTCGGGATTCGAACCCGAGACCTACGCATTACGAGTGCGTTGCTCTGGCCAACTGAGCTAAGGCGGCAAGCCGAGCGGTCCCATAGTGGGTGCAGCGGCGTCGCCAAGTCTACACAGTTTCCGGGGGTGCTCCGACCACCCCCGGAGAGGGCCTACGAGCAGCGCTTTCCGTCCCGGGGAGGGGTGCCTTCGAGGAGGTAGGTGTTGATCGCCGTGTCGACGCAGTCGCTGCCGCGGCCGTAGGCGGTGTGGCCGTCGCCCTCGTAGGTCAGGAGGGTGCCGGAGGAGAGCTGGGCGGCGAGGGACTCGGCCCACTTGTACGGGGTCGCCGGGTCGCGGGTGGTGCCGACGACCAGGATCGGGTCGGCGCCCTCCGCGGTGATGCGGTGGGGGCGGCCGGTGGCCGGGGAGGGCCAGTAGGTGCAGTTGAGGGCCGCCCAGGCGAGGCCCCTGCCGAAGACCGGGGAGGCCTTCTCGAAGGACGGGACGGCCTTCGCCGCGTCGGCGGGGCTCCGGTAGGCGGCCGGCAGGTCGAGGCAGTTCACGGCGGCGTTCGCGGCCATGAGGTTGGCGTACTCGCCGTTGGGCTCGCGCTCGTAGTAGCTGTCCGCGAGGGCCAGGAGGCCCGCGCCCTCGCCGTCCATCGCCCGCGCGAGGGCCTCGCGCAGCTGGGGCCAGGCCCCCTCGTCGTACATCGCCGCGATCACGCCCGTGGTGGCGAGGGACTCGCCGAGCTTCCGGCTCTCCCCCGTGGGCAGCGGCTCGGCGTCCACCTCGCGGAAGAACCTCTTCAGCGCCTCCCCGGCCGCCGGGACCGACTCCGTACCCAGCGGGCAGTCCGGCTTGCCGACGCAGTCGGCGGCGAAGGCCCGGAAGGCCGTCTCGAAGCCGGCGGTCTGGTCGCGGTTGAGGTCGATCGCGGGGAGCGAGGGGTCCATCGCCCCGTCGAGGACGAGCCGTCCGACCCGGTCGGGGAACAGCTCCGCGTAGGTCGCGCCGAGGAAGGTGCCGTACGACGCCCCCACGTAGGTGAGCCGCTCGTCGCCGAGGACCGCCCGCAGCACGTCCATGTCGCGGGCCGCCTCCACCGTGGAGACGTGCGGCAGGATCTTCTCCGAGCGCTTCGCGCAGCCGGCCGCGAAGTCCTTGAAGGCCGCGCCGAGCGCGTCGGTCTCGGCCGCGTCGTCGGGGGTCTGGTCGACCTGCGTGTACGCGTCCATCTGCGGGCCCGTCAGGCACTCGACCGGCTCGCTGCGGGCGACCCCGCGCGGATCGACCGCCACCATGTCGTACCGGGCGCGGACGGGGGCCGGGTAGCCGATGCCCGCGTACGCCTGGAGGTAGCCGACGGCGGAGCCGCCGGGCCCGCCGGGGTTGACCAGGAGCGAACCGATCCGCTTCCCCGGGCCCGTGGCCCGCACCCGGGAGACCGCCAGCTCGATCTCCTCCCCGTCCGGCTTCGCGTAGTCGAGCGGGGCCCGCAGGGTCGCGCACTGGAAGCCCTCCACCCCGCAGTCGCGCCACTTCGGCTTCTGGGCGTAGAACTCCTTCAGCGCCTCGGGCGCGGCGGAGGGCGCCGGCTGGCCCTGGGCCGTCGTGCGGGGCGCGGCGGCGTCGCTCCCGCCCGAACAGCCGGAGAGGATGAGCCCGGCCGAGGCGAGGGCCACGGCGGTCGTACGGAGCAAGCGCCTGGAGTCCATCCCCGGAGCGTATCCGGACCGGTACGGAACGTGTCCAATCGTGTCGAACCGTGTACGGGGCGTTTACGGTCCGCCCCCGGGACGTGCAGGGCCGCCCCCGGGGCATGTACGGGCCACTCCCGGGACGTGCGCGGGCCGCCCTCGGGGCATGTACGGGCTACTCCCGGGACGTGTGCGGGCCGCCCCCGGGACGTGCAGGAGCCGCCGTCCCCGGCCGCTCCGCCGCCGGCGCCCGCTACCGCAGTGCCATCGCCATCGCCTCCACCGCGAGCAGCGGTGCCACGTTGCGGTCGAGGGCCTCGCGGCAGGCGAGGACGGCCTCGATGCGGCGGAGGGTCAGCTCGGGAGTGGTGGCGCGGGCGATCGCCTCCAGGGAGTCCCGTACGTCCTCGTTCGTCAGGGGCGTGCGGGAGCGGAGCTGGAGGGCGAGCACGTCCCGGTAGAAGCCGGTCAGGTCGGTGAGGGCGAGGCCCAGGCTGTCGAGCTGGGTCCGGCGGCCGCGCCGCTTCTGCTTCTCCTCCAGCTCCTTCATCATCCCGGCCGTGCCGCGTGGCATCCGCCCGCCCTGCGCCGCCCCGAGCGCCGCCTTCAGCTCCTCGGTCTCCTTGGTGTCGATCTCCTCCGCGACCTGCTTCGCGTCCTCGGCGGCCGCGTCGACCAGCTCCTGGGCGGCCTTGAAGCAGCCGCCGATGTCCGCGACCCGCGCCGGCAGCTTGAGGACGACGGCGCGGCGCGCGCGGGCCCGCTCGTCGGTGGCGAGCCGGCGGGCCCGGTGGACGTGTCCCTGCCCGGCGCGGGCGGCGGCCATCGCGATCCCGGGGTCGATGCCGTCGCGCCGTACGAGCACGTCGGCCACGGCCTCCACGGGAGGGGTCCGCAGGTTCAGGTGGCGGCAGCGGGAGCGGATCGTGGGCAGCACGTCGTCCAGGGAGGGGGCGCAGAGCAGCCAGACGGTGCGGGGGGCGGGCTCCTCCACGGCCTTCAGGACGGCGTTGCCCGACCGCTCGTTGAGCCGCTCGGCGTCGGTGACCAGGATGACCTGCCAGCGCCCGTTCGCAGGTGCGGTGAAGGACTTGCGGACGGTGTCGCGCATGTCGCCGACGAGGATCTGCGTACCGACGGCGGAGACCGTGGTGAGGTCGGCGTGGGTGCCGATCAGGGTCGTGTGGCAGCCGGTGCAGAAGCCGCAGCCCGGCGCCCCGCCGAGCGCGCGGTCGGGGCTCACGCACTGGAGGGCCGCCGCGAAGGCCCGCGCGGCGTCGACCCGGCCGGCCCCCGGCGGGCCGGTGAAGAGCCAGGCGTGGGTCATCTTCGAGGCCTCGGGAACGGGCCCGCCCGTCTCGTGGGCGGTCACGAACGCGTCGGCGTCGCGCGCGGCGGCGGCGAGCTGCTCCTCGACCTGGCTCTGTCCGACCAGGTCGTCCCATACGGCCATGTCTGCCCCTCCTCAGGTACGCCCTCCATTGTGGGGCAGTCCTCTGACAGCCCCCGCGCGAAGCCCTCCGGCCGGGAGCCCGAAGGTTCCCGGCCGGAAAGGAGCGGTCGGACGGTCAGAGGGGTCGAGCGGCGTCAGCGGCGGCGCCGGGGCTCCTCGTCCTCGTCCTCGTGCGGGCCGAACAGCTCGTCCGCCAGCGTCGGCAGGTCGTCCAGCGGGGTCTCCTCGGCCCAGTCGGAGCGATGGCGCGGCCGGCCGTTCTCGTCGAGCTGGGGCAGCTCCCGGGTGCGGTCGTTCGCCCCGTACGGCTCCTCCCGGGACGCGCCGCCGGAGCCGCCCGCCCGCTCGTCGCGGAAGAAGTCCTTCGGCAGCCGGTCGGCGGCAGCGGCGGGACGACCGGACGCCCGGGGGTCCCGGCCCGCACGGCCTTCCCGAACCTCCCGGTCCTCCCGGCCTTCCCGGGGTCCTCGTACGGGAGGCAGCACGGCCGTCTCGTCCGCACCCCGCTCCTCGCGGACCTGCGGAAGCACCGCCGTCTCGTCCGCGTCCCGCTCCTCGCGGACCTGCGGAAGCACCGCCGTCTCGTCCGCATCCCGCTCGTCACGGACCTGCGGCAGGACGGCGGTCTCCGCCTCCGGCCGGGGCTCCGCGTCGAGGCGCACGACCGGCGTGGCCACGGTGACCTCGTCGGGCGAGACGGTCGGGGCGTCCTGCTCGGCGGGGCGCGCCCCGTCCGGCTTCACGACCGGCGTCGGCACGGTGACCTCGTTCGCCGAGACCTCGGCGGCGCGGGCGGCGCGTTCCGCCGCGGCCCGCGCGGCGGCCTCGGCCTTCTTACGCTCCGCCCGCTCGGCCGCCTCCGCCGCCTTCGCGCGGGCCTCCCGCTCGGCGGCTGCCTCGGCGTCGGCCGCCGCCCGCTCCGCCGCGGCCTTCTCCCGGGCCGCCTGCTCGCGGGCGGTCCGCTCGCGGGCCTCCTTCGCCTCGGCCGCCCGCTGGGCCGCCGCCTGCTCCGCCGCGGCGCGTTCGGCGGCGGCACGCTCGGCCGCGGCCTTCGCGGCGGCCTCGGCCGCCAGCCTCTCTGCGGCCGCCTTCGCCGCGGCCTCCTCCGCGGCCTTCGCGGCGGCAGCGGCCTCGGCGGCGCGGCGGGCCTCCTCGGCGCGGAGCAGGGCCTCCTCGGCCTTGCGCTGCTTCTCCAGGCGGCGCGCCTCGGCCTCGGCCCGCAGCCGGGCCTCCTCCTCGGCCTCCTTGCGGAGCCGCTCCTCCTCTTCCTCGCGGGCCTTCTTCTCGGCCGCGAGGCGCTTGCGCTCCTCCTCGGCGGCGCGCTCGGCGGCGATCCGCTCCTCCTCGGCCTTCCGCCGGGCCTCCTCCGCCTGCCGTTCGGCCTCCAGGCGGCGCGCCTCTTCCTCCTCGCGCCGCTTGCGCTCCTCCTCCTCGGCGCGCAGCTTGGCGAGCTGCGCCTGGCGCTCGCGCTCCAGGCGCTCCTCCTCGGCCTTGCGGGCGGCCTCCTCCTCGGCCCTGCGCCGCACCTCCTCCTCGGCCTTCCGGCGGGCCTCCTCGGCGGCCTTCACCTCGGCCTCGGAGAGCGGCAGCATCCGGTCGAGCCGGTGGCGGACGACGGTGGTGACGGCCTCCGGCTCCTGGCCGGCGTCGACGACGAGGTAGCGGCTGGGGTCGGCGGCGGCGAGGGCCAGGAAACCGGCCCGTACGCGCGCGTGGAACTCCGGCGGCTCGGACTCCAGCCGGTCGGGCGCCTCGGTGAACCGTTCCCGCGCGGTCTCCGGGGAGACGTCGAGCACGACGGTCAGGTGCGGGACGAGGCCGTCGGTCGCCCAGCGCGAGATGCGGGCGATCTCGGTCGGGGACAGGTCGCGGCCCGCGCCCTGGTAGGCGACGGACGAGTCGATGTACCGGTCGGAGAGGACGATCGCGCCCCGCTCCAGGGCCGGCCGGACCAGGGAGTCGACGTGCTCGGCGCGGTCGGCCGCGTACAGGAGGGCCTCGGCGCGGTTCGAGAGCCCCGCCGACGACACGTCGAGGAGGATCGAGCGGAGCCGCTTGCCGATCGGGGTGGCGCCGGGCTCACGGGTGACGACGACCTCGTGGCCCTTGGCGCGGATCCAGTCGGCGAGCGCCTGGACCTGGGTGGACTTCCCGGCGCCGTCGCCGCCCTCCAGGGCGATGAAGAAGCCGGTCGGGGACGGCGCCTGGGCCGGGTCGGAACCGCGCAGCGCGTCGCGCAGGTCGCGCCGGAGCGGGACGCCCGCCCGGTCGTCGGTCTTGGCGAGGACGAGCGCGGCGACCGGGAGCAGCAGGGCGCCGGTGAGGGCGAGCGTGAAGGCGGCGCCGCCGTGCTCCAGGACGGAGCTGCCGGAGGCGAGCCGGTGCGGCCCGATCGCGGCGGCGAGCAGCGGGGCGGCGAGCGCGCCGACGCCCATCGCGAAGCGGGCGGTGGCCTGGAGGTGGTCGGTGGTCCGGGCCCGGCGGGGCTCCTCGGTCTCCTGGTCGATCAGGACGTGGCCGGTGTTGGCCGCGACCCCGGCCGCGTATCCGGCGAGGACGGAGAGGAAGAGGACGGTCGCCGTGTCCGGGACCAGGCCCGCGGCGATCAGGGCGACCCCGGTGACGGTGATCGCGAGGGCGAGCAGCCGGCGCCGGGACAGGACGGGGAGCACGGAGCCCGCGGTACGGATGCCGACGGCGGTGGCGCCGCTGAGGGCCAGGATCAGGAGGGCGTACGCGACGGGGCCGCCGCCCAGGTCGTCCGCGTGGAGCACGGCGACGGACGCGGCCGCGGCGATCGCTCCGGCGACGGTGGCGCAGGCGAGGACGAGGAGGGACAGGATGCCGGTGCGGCCGGCCTTCTCCGTGGGGCCGCCCTTGCCGCCGGCCTTCTCGGACGCACCGCCCTTGTCCGCCGCACCGCCCTTGTTGCCTGCCTTCTCCGCTCCGGCCTTGTCCGTGCCGGCCTTGTCCGTGCCGGCCTTGTCCGTGCCGGCCTTGTTGCCGACCCTCTTCGCGGACGGCCGGCGCAGGCCCTCCAGCGGCGAACGGGGCCGGGACGGCGTCCCGCCGGGCAGCGCCATCGCGTACAGGACGGTGACGGAGGCGGCGAAGAGGCCGGCGGCGACGTACGAGGCCAGGGCGGCCTGGTGCAGCGAGAACCAGTCGAGCCCGAGGCCGAGCAGCTCGCCGACCAGGGTGGCGACGAGCAGGACGACGGCGGCGGCCGGGACGGCGAGGAAGCCGGTGCGCTGGGACAGCCGGCGCAACGCGCCGAGGTGGTCGGGCAGCGGCCGTACGGCGGCGCCCTCCAGGGGCGGGGCGGGCAGCAGCGCGGGGGCGGCGCCCTCGCGGCTGATCGTCCAGAGGCGTTCGGCGGCGCCGGTGACGAAGACGGTGCCGAGCAGGTACCAGAGGGCGCTGCCGGGGGTCCAGTCGATCCACAGGGGCGCGATGACGAGGAGCGCGATCCGCACGCCGTCGGCGCCGATCATGGTCCAGCGCCGGTCGAGCTTCCCGCCGGGCCCGGTGAGGACGATCAGCGGTCCGAGGAGGACGGCCCCGAAGAGGACGGAGGCGAGCAGGCGCGCGCCGACGACGGCGGCCACGGCGAACGCGGCCCCCCGGTAGCCGCCCCCGAGCGCGTCCTCCGTCACGGCCGCCTGGAAGCCGAGGAGGACGAGGACGAGGAGGGCGAGGGCGTCGCCGGTACTGCCGAGCAGGTGGGCGCTCCACAGCCGGCGCAGCGGCTGGTGGCGCAAGAGGGCGCGTACGGCGCGCTCCCGTGAATCCGCGACGAGTGCGGCGTCGGAATCGCCGAGACGGTCTGGCTGCTCTGCTCGCGTCATCCGTCCACCCTATCCGGACGGCCTTCCTCCCCGCGGCCTCCGCCCGAACATCCGGACGAGGCTGTGACGGGAGGGGGACAGGAGGGGACGGGAGGGGGGACAGGAGGGACGGCGAAGGGGACGGGAGGGGGACGGCGAAGGGGCGGAGGCCGTCGGCCCCCGCCCCTCGCGGTCGTCCCGGATCTCCCCGGGGGACTACTCCGTCTTCGCCGACGCCGTCTCCTCGGCCGCGGCGGTCTTCTTCGCCGCCGCGGTCTTCGCGGCCGCCGTCGTCCTCTTCGCCGTCGTCTTCTTCGCGGCCGTCTTCTTCGCCGCCGTCTTCTTGGCGGGGGTGGCCTTCTTCGCGGCGGTCTTCTTCGCCGGGGCCTTCTTGGCGGTCTTCTTCGCCGGTCCCTTGGCCCGCTTCTCGGCGAGCAGCTCGTAGCCGCGCTCGGGCGTGATCGTCTCCACGCTGTCGCCGGTCCGCAGCGTCGCGTTCGTCTCGCCGTCCGTCACGTACGGGCCGAACCGCCCGTCCTTGACGACCACGGGCTTCTCGCTGACCGGGTCGGTGCCCAGCTCCTTCAGCGGCGGCTTGGCCGCGGCCCGGCCCCGCTGCTTCGGCTGCGCGTAGATCGCGAGGGCCTCGTCGAGCGTGATCGTGAAGAGCTGCTCCTCGTCGGTGAGCGACCGCGAGTCCGTGCCCTTCTTCAGGTACGGGCCGTAGCGGCCGTTCTGCGCGGTGATCTCGACGCCCTCGGCGTCCGTGCCGACGACCCGGGGCAGGGACATCAGCTTGAGCGCGTCCTCCAGGGTCACCGTGTCCAGGGACATCGACTTGAAGAGCGAGGCGGTGCGCGGCTTGACCGCGTTCTTGCCGGTCTTCGGGGTGCCCTCGGGCAGGATCTCGGTGACGTACGGGCCGTATCGGCCGTCCTTCGCGACGATCTGGTGGCCGCTGACCGGGTCGGTGCCCAGCTCGAAGTCGCCGCTCGGCTTGGCGAGCAGCTCCTCGGCCAGCTCGACGGTCAGCTCGTCGGGCGCGAGGTCGTCGGGCACGTCGGCGCGCTGGTGGCCCTCGGCGTCCTTCTCGCCGCGCTCGACGTACGGGCCGTAGCGGCCGACGCGGAGCACGATGCCGTTGCCGACGGGGAAGGAGGAGATCTCGCGCGCGTCGATGGCGCCGAGGTCGGTGACGAGCTCCTTGAGGCCGCCGAGGTGATCGCCGTCGCCGTTGCCGGCGTCCGCCGCGCCGCCCTCGCCGGGGGCCCCGCCCCCCGTCTCGCCGAAGTAGAAGCGCTTCAGCCACGGCACGGCCTGGGCCTCGCCGCGCGCGATGCGGTCGAGGTCGTCCTCCATCCGGGCGGTGAAGTCGTAGTCGACGAGCCGCCCGAAGTGCTTCTCCAGGAGGTTGACGACGGCGAAGCTCAGGAAGGACGGCACGAGCGCCGTGCCCTTCTTGAAGACGTAGCCGCGGTCGAGGATGGTGCCGATGATCGAGGCGTACGTCGACGGGCGGCCGATCTCGCGCTCTTCCAGCTCCTTGACCAGGGAGGCCTCGGTGTAGCGGGCCGGCGGCTTGGTCGCGTGGCCGTCCGCCGTGATCTCCTCGGCGCTCAGCGCGTCGCCCTCGGCGACCTGCGGCAGGCGCCGCTCGCGGTCGTCGAGCTCGGCGTTCGGGTCGTCGGCCCCCTCCACGTACGCCTTCATGAAGCCGTGGAAGGTGATCGTCTTGCCGGAGGCGCTGAACTCGGCGTCGCGGCCGTCGGAGGACCGGCCGCCGATCCTGACGGTGACCGAGTTCCCGGTCGCGTCCTTCATCTGGGAGGCGACGGTCCGCTTCCAGATCAGCTCGTACAGCTTGAACTGGTCGCCGGTCAGCCCGGTCTCCGCCGGGGTGCGGAAACGATCACCCGAAGGGCGGATCGCCTCGTGCGCCTCCTGCGCGTTCTTGACCTTGCCCGCGTAGACGCGGGGCTTCTCCGGCAGGTAGTCGGCGCCGTACAGGTGCGTGACCTGCGCGCGGGCCGCGGAGACGGCGGTGTCGGAGAGGGTCGTGGAGTCCGTACGCATGTAGGTGATGAAGCCGTTCTCGTACAGCTTCTGCGCCACCTGCATGGTCGCCTTCGCACCGAAGCCCAGCTTGCGGCTCGCCTCCTGCTGGAGGGTGGTGGTGCGGAAGGGGGCGTACGGGGAGCGGCGGTACGGCTTCGACTCGACCGAGCGCACGGAGAACGCCGTGTCGGCGAGCGCGGCGGCGAGCGTCCGCGCGTTCCGCTCGTCCAGGTGGAGGACGTTCGCGGTCTTCAGCTGCCCGTCGGGGCCGAAGTCGCGGCCCTGCGCGACGCGCCGCCCGTCGACCGACGCGAGGCGCGCGACCAGCGAGGACGGGTCGGAGGCGTCACCCGTGCGGCCGGTGGAGAAGGTGCCGGTGAGGTCCCAGTACTCGGCGGAGCGGAAGGCGATGCGCTCGCGCTCGCGCTCGACGACGAGCCGGGTGGCGACGGACTGGACGCGGCCCGCCGACAGCTTCGGCATGACCTTCTTCCACAGGACCGGCGAGACCTCGTAGCCGTAGAGGCGGTCGAGGATGCGGCGGGTCTCCTGGGCGTCGACCATGCGCTGGTTGAGCTCGCGCGGGTTGGCGACGGCGGCCTGGATCGCGTCCTTGGTGATCTCGTGGAAGACCATCCGGTGGACCGGGACCTTGGGCTTCAGGACCTCCTGGAGGTGCCACGCGATGGCCTCGCCCTCGCGGTCCTCATCGGTGGCGAGGTAGAGCTCGTCGGACTCGGCGAGCAGCTCCTTGAGCTTCCTGACCTGCGCCTTCTTGTCGGCGTTGACGACGTAGACGGGCTGGAAGTCGTGCTCGACGTCGACCCCCAGGCGGCGCACCTCGCCGGTGTACTTCTCGGGCACCTCGGCGGCACCGCTGGGGAGGTCGCGGATGTGCCCGACGCTCGCCTCGACGACGTAGCCGGGGCCGAGGTAGCCCTTGATCGTCTTCGCCTTGGCAGGCGACTCGACGATGACGAGTCGGCGGCCGCCGTGTGCGGTCTCGCTGGTCGGGGACAACTTCTCGCTCTTCTCTCCGGTTCGGCACTCTCTGGGCACGTACGGCGCGCGTGCTGGGCACGTACGGCGCCGCCACGCACGGCAGCGGCACGGACGGTGACGCTCCCGTCGCTGCGGAGTGTGACGGTACAACCCGCCCCCGTGTCAAACGGCGAAAGCCCGCAACGGCCACTCGAACGGTAACCCGAGTCCTGGCATTCCTGCCGCCCGGACTCCCGGACCGGCGGGGCGGAACGTGCGCGCCGGGGTGCGGCGGCGGAACCGGAGGGGGCGGTCAGAGGCGCCCGAAGCACCAGGCGCCGAGGACGAGGAAGGCGGCGCCGGAGAGGCTCGTCAGCGCGACGGCGGCGCGCGGGGAGAGGCCGTGGGCGACGGGTGCGCGGTGCAGCGCGCGCACGGTGGTCCACAGCAGCAGCGCGCCTCCGAACAGCGTGAACGCCGCTCCCGCGAAGATCGCCGGCCCGCTCTCCATGCCCGTACCCCGTTCCGTTCACCTGCGGTGTTCGTCTCCCGGTGGGGAGGTTCGCACCCCCGGAAGACGCGGGCGCGAACTCCGGGTGAACGCCGTGGGCCACCCGGCCGGTTTCACGAGGACGGCCGGTGGTGACCCGCCCCCTCGCTCCTTCTCCGTCCTGCCGCTCCCCCACCTGCCCCTCTCCTGTCGCCCATGTCACCTCTCTTTCCGGACGTCACTTTCCTCACGTCGCCCCTCTTTCTCATCTCCGCTTCCCTTCCTCACGTCTCCTCCCTCGCGTCCCTTTCCGCACGTCTCCTCCCTCGCGTCCCTTTCCTCACATCACGTTCCTCCCATCACGTCGAGCGTGGCCCGGCGTCGGCTGCCCCGCTCGAAGGCGCCGAGGAGGACGACCGCGAGCAGCGCCCAGCCCGCGCTCACCGCCGGCTCCGCGCCGAGCAGGCCGGCGTCGGGGCCGGAACCGGCGGTCAGCCCGCGCGCCGCGTCCGCCGCGTGCGTGAGCGGAAGCAGTTCGCCGGCCGCCCGCATCCAGTCGGGCAGCGTCTCCCGGGGCACGGCGGCGCCGGTCAGGAGGAGCAGCCCGGAGGAGGCCACGTTCGTCGACACCAGGAGCACGTCCCGGAAGCGGAGCCCGAGCGCCCCGAGCGCGAGCCCGAAGGCCGAGCAGGCACCGGCCGCGACGAGCAGCACCAGGGCGAGGCCGGGCAGCGCCCCGGCGGGCACGGGCAGCCCGAGGACGAGTGCGGCGGCGGTGAGCACGAGCCGGGCGGCGGCGGGCTCGGGCCGTTCGCGCAGGGCCGCGGCGCCCCGGGCCCGGAAGCTGACCGCGCACACCTCGGGGTCGTCCGTCGAGTACAGCCGGCAGCCCTCCGCGAAGACCAGCGGCACGAGGACCGGGCGCCGGTCCCCGGGGCGTACGCGGCCTCGATGTGCTTGGTCGGTTCGAGCACGGGCGGCGTCCAGCGGGCCCGGCTCTCCAGGCCCGCGGACAGGGCGTCGCCCCCCGTCGCGAACGTCCGGGCGCGGAAGAGCACTTCGTCCTCGACGAGCCGGCGCATGGTCGGCCAGTACGGTTCGACCGCGCCCTCCCAGTAGGCCCGTACGCGTCGGCGAGCGCCGCGCAGGCCGCCTCCGGGTCCTCCAGGCAGGGCCGTACGAAAGGCGCGTCGGCCATGCCGGGGTGGCAGACGGCCACCTGCTCGCGGACGAACGCGGGGTCGGTGGCCCGCAGCGCGGTCAGCTCCTCGTGGACCTGGACCGCGCCGAACGGGCGGGCAGCAGGAAGCCGGAGACGACGCGCCGCCCTTCGGCGAGCAGGTCCCACAGCGTCCGGAGCCGGTCGTCCTCCCGCCCCACCTCGCGCGCCCGTACGACCCACTCCTGGTACAGCCGGGAGGGGCGCCGTCCCGGCAGCGCCGGGTGCATGGCGCAGAAGGCGTCGCGCAGCGGGCTGATCGCGATCCTGGTCGCCCCGAGCGATGCCTCGTCCAGCTCGATCCGTATCAAGCGCCCTCCCCCTCGGCTCCCTCCCCCGCGGGCAGCAGGAAGCCCTCCTCGACGAGGAGCCGGATCGCCTGCGGGGTGCGGTCGCGCAGCAGGACCGGGTCCTCGCCCATCAGCTGCCCGATGGCGTCCAGGATGCGGCCCGCGCTGAGGGTGCCGTCGCAGACGCCGGCGAACCCGGCGCCGACGTGGTCGACCCGGGTCGCGCGGCGCATGCCCCGGTTCTGCCGGAGCACGACGTGCTCCGGGTCCTCGGCGCCGGGCAGGCCGACCTGCTCCTGGACGACTTCGGGCGCGAGGACGAACCGGTCGGCGAGGAGGGCCGCGTCGTCGTGGGTCCGCAGGTAGTCCTGGCGCTCGAAGTGGGCGAGGACGGTGGGGCCGAGGGGCTGCTCGACCGGGTGCGGCCACTCCTCGATCACGATCGAGGGCTCGACCGCGCCGGAGGCCACCGCCTCGTTCCGCCGGAGCGTGATCCAGCCGAAGCCGACCGCGCGCGTCTTGCGTGCCTCGAACTCGTCCAGCCAGCGGGCGTACGCGGCCCGGTAGGCGGCCGGGTCGCCCCGGTGGTCGCCGCTGTCCCGCAGCCACAGCTCGGTGTACTGGGTGACGTCCTGGACCTCCCGCTGCACGATCCAGGCGTCGCAGCCGCGCGGCACCCAGGACCGCAGCCGCTCCTGCCACTCCTCGCCGTCCACGTGCTGCCAGTTGGCGAGGAACTGGGCGTATCCGCCGTCGTTGAGCCGCTCGCCCGCCTGCTGCACGAGCGTGCGGCACAGGTCGTCGCCGCCCATCCCGCCGTCCCGGTAGGTGAGTCCGGCGCCGGGGGAGATCACGAACGGCGGGTTGGAGACGATCAGGTCGTACGTGTCGTCCCCGACCGGCTCGAAGAGCGAGCCGGTGACCAGCTCGGCCTCCGGGACCCCGGAGAGGGCGAGGGTGAGCCGGGTGAAGTCCAGGGCGCGCGGGTTGAGGTCGGTGGCGGTGACCCGGGTGGCGTGCCGGGCGGCGTGCAGGGCCTGGATGCCGGAGCCGGTGCCGAGGTCGAGCGCGGCGGAGACCGGCGTACGGACGGTGATGCCGGCGAGGGTGGTGGAGGCGCCGCCGACGCCGAGGACGACCGCTGCCCCTGCCTGGCGGCCCTCCTTCCCGATGCCGCCCGCACCGCCGACGGCGCAGCCCAGGTCGGAGACGATGAACCAGTCCTCGCCGTCGGGCCCGCCGTACGGCCGGACGTCGACGGTGGCGCGCACGGTGTCGTCCTCGCGGAGCACCCAGCCGTCGGCGACGGCCTCGTCCAGCGGGAGCGCGGCGGCGGCCCGCGCGTGCTCGACGGGCTCCTGGAGCAGGAAGAGCCGGACGAGGGTCTCCAGCGGGCCGTCGCCGCCGGTGGCGCGCAGGGCGGGCACGGTCTCGCTGCGGGCGAGCGCCGCGTAGGCGGGGGCGCCGAGCAGGTCGAGCAGGCCGTCGGCGGTGAAGTCGGCGGCGAGCAGCGCCTCGCGCAGACGGGCGGCGTGCGCGGGCACCGGGAGGCGGGAAGTCAGGCTGGTCGTACTCACCGCTCCATTGTGACGGCCGCCACCGACATCGGTGGCACCGATGTCGACGGCCACCGGTATCGACGGCCACCGACATCGGCGACCACCCACATCGGCGACCCCCCACATCGGCACCCGCCGGCATCGGCCGCCACCGGTATCGGGGCGGCCGCCCCGGAGCAGGAGCGCCGGGCGCCCTACTCCTCGCTCTTGGTGGCCTTAGCCGCCCCGCCCGGCTTCGCGGACGCGCCCCGGGAGGGCTCGGCGGCGCCGCCCGCGTCCGCGGTGGAGCCGGCGCCCGGGGAGGCGGAGCCCGAGGACTTCGGCGGGGTCGAGGCGGTGGGCTTCTGGCAGCCGGGCTGCTTGGCCATCGCCTTGCCGAGGTCGCCGTCCTCCAGCTTGGCGAGGGCCTGCTGGTCCATCTTCTCGATCTTGGTCAGCCCGTTGGCGACGTTCTGGAGGCCGTCCGCGAACTTCTGCTGGTTCGACGGGTCCAGCGCGTCGACCTGCTTCTTCAGCCCCTCGTAGGCCACCGCGGTCTCGTTGAGCTCCTTGATCGCGTCCTGCTTGATCTTCTCGCCGTTGTCCACGGGCGGGGCGCCGGCGCCCTCGACGGCCTTGGCGAGGGCGCGGTCGGCGTCGGCGATGTCCTGGAACGCCTTCGAGTCCGCGGCCTGGATCTCGGCGGGCTTGCTGTCGGCCGCCGTCGAGATGATGATCTGGTGGGCGTCGGCGCGCTTCTGGATCTGGGGCTTGGCCTGGTCGCAGAACGTCTTCGCCCAGTCGTCCACCTTGTTGCCCTCGTCGCCGCTGCAACCCGACAGCGCGAGCACCAGTACCGCGCCGCCGGACAGTGCGGCCGCAAGCTTCTTGTTCAACGGATCGGTCCCTTCCAAGGCTCTCGGCCCCGGAACATACACGCCGAACGGGCTACTTCCACCTTTCGTACGACTGATTCATCCCGCATTGAAGCCTTTTGAACCAAGGGAGAGACCGCTCACGCTCCCCCGCCGTCTCCGTGAATGAGACGGATGCCACGTCAGGAGACGTCGCGATGCCACGTCAGGGGACGTCGCGATGCCACGTCAGGGGACATCGCGATGCCACGTCAGGAGACCTCCACGGCGCGCCTCTTGGAGAGGACCACGGCGACGAGCACGACGAGCAGCGCGGCCACGGCGACGGACGCCCGCACCCCGGCGTTCGCACCGTCCCCGTACCCGAACCGCACGACCGCCGGGGCGATGAGCAGCGCGACCAGGTTCATGACCTTCAGGAGGGGGTTGATCGCCGGTCCCGCCGTGTCCTTGAAGGGGTCGCCGACGGTGTCCCCGATGACGGTCGCCGCGTGCGCCTCGCTGCCCTTGCCGCCGTGGTTCCCGTCCTCGACCAGCTTCTTCGCGTTGTCCCAGGCGCCACCGGAGTTGGCGAGGAAGACCGCCATCAGCGCCCCCGTTCCGATCGCCCCGGCGAGGTACGCGCCGAGCGGGCCGACGCCGAGCGCGAAGCCCACCGCGATCGGGGCCGTCACGGCGAGCAGTCCGGGCGTGGCGAGTTCGCGCAGCGCGTCCTTGGTGCAGATGTCGACGACCCGCCCGTACTCCGGCTTCTCCGTGCGGCCCATGATCCCGGGGTGCTCGCGGAACTGCCGCCGCACCTCGTACACCACCGATCCCGCCGACCGGGACACGGCGTTGATCGCGAGGCCCGAGAAGAGGAAGACGACCGAGGAGCCCAGGATCAGGCCGAAGAGGTTGTTGGGCTGCGAGATGTCCATGGAGAGCGTCAGCCCGCCCGCCTCCGCCCCGACGTCGGTGACCGCGGTCGCGATGGCGTCCCGGTACGAGCCGAAGAGCGCGGCGGCCGCCAGGACGGCGGTGGCGATGGCGATGCCCTTGGTGATGGCCTTGGTGGTGTTGCCGACGGCGTCCAGGTCGGTCAGGACCCGCGCGCCCGCGCCCTCGACGTCCCCGGACATCTCCGCGATGCCCTGCGCGTTGTCCGCGACCGGGCCGAAGGTGTCCATGGCGACGATCACGCCGACGGTGGTGAGCAGGCCCGTCCCGGCGAGCGCAACCGCGAAGAGCGCCAGCACGATCGAGGCCCCGCCGAGCAGGAACGCCCCGTACACGGTGAGGCCGATCAGGAGCGCCGTGTAGACGGCGGACTCCATGCCGAGGGCCACGCCCGCGAGGACGACGGTCGCGGGGCCGGTGAGCGAGGACTTCCCGATGTCCCGTACGGGCCGCCGGTCCGTCTCGGTGAAGTAGCCGGTGAGCTGCTGGATCAGGGCGGCGAGGACGATGCCGAGGGCGACGGCGACCAGGGCGAGGACGCGCGGGTCGCCGTCGTGGCCGGGAATGCCCGGCTCGGTGACGCCCTCCAGTGCGGCGTAGGAGGACGGCAGATAGGTGAAGGCGGCGACGGCGACGAGTCCGAGGGAGACGACCGCCGAGACGAGGAAGCCGCGGTTGATCGCGCTCATGCCGCCGCGGTCGGTCCGCCGGGGCGAGACGGCGAGGATGCCGAGCACGGCGGTGACCACGCCGATCGCGGGCACGATCAGGGGGAAGGCGAGGCCGTGGTCGCCGAAGGCGGCCTTGCCGAGGATGAGCGCGGCGACGAGGGTGACGGCGTACGACTCGAAGAGGTCGGCCGCCATGCCGGCGCAGTCGCCGACGTTGTCCCCCACGTTGTCGGCGATGGTGGCGGCGTTGCGCGGGTCGTCCTCGGGGATGCCCTGCTCGACCTTGCCGACCAGGTCGGCGCCGACGTCGGCGGCCTTGGTGAAGATGCCGCCGCCCACGCGCATGAACATGGCGATGAGCGCCGCGCCGAGCCCGAACCCCTCCAGGACCTTGGGCGCGTCGGCGGCGTACACGAGGACGACGCAGGCGACGCCGAGCAGCCCGAGGCCGACGGTGCACATGCCGACGACCCCGCCGGTGCGGAAGGCGATCCGCATGGCCCGGTGGGCGACCTGGGCCGGGTCCTTCTCCGGCTCTCCGGGGGCCGGGGCGGCGTCTCTGGCCGCGGCGGCGACCCGTACGTTCGCCCGCACGGCGAGCCGCATGCCGATGTATCCGGTGAACGCCGAGAACAACGCCCCGACCAGGAAGAACAGGGACCGTCCGGCGCGCTGCGACCAGGTGTCGGCGGGCAGCGCGAACAGCAGGAGGAACACGACGACGGCGAAGAGGGCGAGGGTCCGCAGCTGCCGCGCGAGGTAGGCGTTGGCCCCTTCCTGCACGGCGGCGGCGATCTCCCGCATCCGCTCGGTCCCCTCGCCGGCCGCGAGCACCCGGCGGGCGAAGAACCACGCGACGACCAGGGCGACGAGGGCGACGAGGGCGACGACGACCACGATCGTCCGGTTCCCACTCGTGAGCACCGCCGCGGCGAGGGAAGGGGGGTCCATGGGGACGGATCGGTCCATGGGGACGGATCATAGGGAGACGAACCGGCACATACGGGGACCCGGCAGCCTCCCGCGCGGCTGCCCCGAAGGCAGGAGAAAAGACCACCCCGAGGCCGGAGGAGAAGGGAAAGGAGTTACGGGGAGAGGCCCCACGACGCAGGCCCTCTCCCCGAACCGCTACCGCTCCCGCGCCCCACCGGACCGGAAGGTCTCAGGAGAGGACGTCCGCCGGGCTCACCGGCCAGGTCATGCGGAGGGTGCCGCCGTCCGCACCGGCGCTCACCTCGACGTCGTCGACGAGCCCGCGGATCACCGCGAGGCCCATCTCGTCCTCGCCGTCGGCGTCGTCGAAGTCCTCGGCCGGGGCCGCGGCGCGCGCGCCGGGGACCCCGACGGCATCGGCCGCCGCCACCCCCGCGCCCGGCACCTCGTCACCGACCTCGATGGAGAAGGACTTCTCCTCCTCGGTCAGGACGACCCGGATGGGGGTCGTGACGTCGTTGCTGCGGTGCAGCCCGACGGCACGGGAACACGCCTCGCCGACGGCGAGGCGCACCTCGTCGAGGACCGCCTCGTCCACCCCCGCCCGGCGCGCCACCGCGGCCGCCACCAGGCGGGCCGTCCGGACGTGCTCGGGCTGGGCGCTGAAGCGGAGTTCAACGGTGGCCATGCGAACCCCCCGGGCTCAGTCGACGGCGTTGACGGCCTCGTCGACCGAGGTGTGGATCGGGAACACCTTGGTAAGGCCCGTGATCCGGAAAATCTTGAGAATGCGCTCCTGGTTGCAGACGAGGCGCAGCGAGCCCTCGTGGGCTCGGACGCGCTTCAGGCCGCCGACGAGCACACCGAGGCCGGTGGAGTCGAGGAAGTCCACGCTCTCCATATCGACGACCAGGTGGTAGCTGCCGTCGTTCACCAACTCGACCAACTGCTCGCGCAGCTTGGGCGCGGTATACACATCAATCTCGCCACCGACCTCGACGACCGTACGGTCACCACCAGCGCCGGTCACATTGCGAGTCGACAGGGACAGGTCCACGGATCCTCCAGCACCTTGCTATCGGGCGATCGTTCTCCCGGGGCTCCCGGACGGGGCCGAGGAACGGATCGCCAGCCGCGATGGCATTCAATCACTTACCCACAGCCATGCACGACGCCTTGGAAGCATTGTCCGTCATGGCGGTGACACACTCGATGCCGATGGCCAAGAATCACCGCCCCAGTCGTCCCGCCGGGGACAGGGGCAGCCGCCCCTCTCCCGGCATGGTCCTGGACCGGCTCTCCTCGGGCGAGAGCCGGGCCGCGCGCATCACTCATACGGAGCACATGCCCGCCCGGGCGGGTCGTCATGCGGTCTGGCCGCACCGCATCCGCCCGGAGGTGATCGCGGCCATCCAGGAGACCGGGATCGAGCATCCGTGGGCCCACCAGGCGCAGGCCGCCGAGCACGCCCTCGACGGCGAGTCCGTGGTGATCGCCACCGGCACCGCCTCGGGCAAGTCCCTCGCCTACCTCGCCCCGGTCCTCTCCACCCTCCTGGACGGTTCCGAGGCCCCCAACGGGCGCGGGGCCACCGCCCTCTACCTCGCCCCCACCAAGGCCCTCGCCGCCGACCAGCGGCGCGCCGTCCGGGAGCTGGCCGCCCCGCTGGGCAACCGGATCCGCCCCGCCCTCTACGACGGCGACACGCCGGTCGAGGAACGCGAGTGGGTCCGCCAGTACGCGAACCTCGTCCTGACCAACCCCGACATGCTGCACCGGGGCGTGCTCCCCTCCCACCCCAGGTGGTCCTCCTTCCTGCGCGCCCTGCGCTACGTCGTGATCGACGAGTGCCACACCTACCGGGGCGTCTTCGGCTCCCACGTCGCCCAGGTGCTGCGGCGCCTGCGCCGGATCTGCGCCCGGTACGGCTCCGAGCCGGTCTTCCTCCTCGCCTCCGCCACCTCCGCCGACCCCGCCCGGACCGCCGGCCGCCTCACCGGTCTGCCGGTCACCGAGGTCTCCGACGACGCCTCCCCGCGCGGCGAACTGGTCTTCGCCCTGTGGGAGCCGCCGCTGACCGAGCTGCACGGGGAGCGCGGCGCGCCGGTGCGCCGCACGGCCACCGCCGAGACCGCGGACCTGCTGACCGACCTGACCCGGCAGGGCGTCCGCTCGGTCGCCTTCGTGCGGTCCCGGCGCGGCGCCGAACTGATCTCGGTGATCGCCCAGGAGCGCCTCGCCGAGACCGACCGCGCCCTGGCCCGCCGCGTCGCCGCCTACCGGGGCGGCTACCTGCCCGAGGAGCGCCGCGCCCTGGAGCGGTCCCTGCACTCCGGGGAACTCCTGGGCCTGGCCGCCACGACCGCCCTGGAGCTGGGCGTGGACGTCTCGGGCCTGGACGCCGTCCTGATCGCCGGGTACCCGGGCACCCGGGCCTCCCTGTGGCAGCAGGCGGGCCGCGCCGGCCGCTCGGGCGAGGGCGCCCTCGCGATCATGGTCGCCCGGGACGACCCGCTGGACACCTTCCTGGTCCACCACCCCGAGGCGATCTTCGAGCAGCCGGTCGAGTCGACCGTCCTGGACCCCGACAACCCCTACGTCCTCGCCCCCCATCTGTGCGCCGCGGCGGCGGAGCTGCCGCTGACCGAACCCGACCTGGCCCTCTTCGGCCCGGCCGTCCCCGACCTCCTCCCCCAGCTGGAGACGGCCGGCCTGCTGCGCCGCCGCCCCACCGGCTGGTACTGGACCCGCCGCGAGCGGGCCGCCGACCTCACCGACATCCGGGGCGGCGGCGGCAGTCCCGTCCGGATCGTGGAGGCGGGCACCGGCCGCCTCCTCGGCACGGTCGACGAGGCCGCCTCCCACACCTCCGTCCACGAGGGCGCCGTCCACCTCCACCAGGGCCGCACCTACCTGGTCAGGGAGCTCGACCTGAAGGACTCCGTGGCCCTCGTGGAGGAGGCCGCCCCGCCGTACTCCACCACCGCCCGCGACACCACCTCCCTCTCCGTCCTCGCCACCGACACCGAGGTCCCCTGGGGAGCCGGCCGCCTCTGCTACGGCTCCGTCGAGGTCACCAACCAGGTCGTCTCCTTCCTCCGCCGCCGCCTCGTCACCGGCGAGGTGCTCGGCGAGACCAGGCTCGACCTGCCGCCCCGCACCCTGCGCACCCGCGCCGTCTGGTGGACGGTCACCGAGGACCAGCTCGACGCCGCCCGGATCAACCCAGAGATCCTCGGCGGCGCCCTGCACGCCGCCGAGCACGCCTCCATCGGCATGCTGCCGCTCTTCGCCACCTGCGACCGCTGGGACATCGGCGGCGTCTCCGTGCCGCTCCACCCCGACACCCTGCTGCCCACCGTCTTCGTGTACGACGGGCATCCGGGCGGCGCGGGCTTCGCCGAGCGCGCCTTCCACACGGCCCGTGCCTGGCTGGCGGCGACCCGGGAGGCCATCGCCTCCTGCGAGTGCGAGGCGGGCTGCCCCTCCTGCATCCAGTCCCCCAAGTGCGGCAACGGCAACGACCCCCTCCACAAGCGCGGCGCGGTCCGCCTCCTCACGGAACTCCTCCGCGAGGCCCCGGAGGGCCGGGATGACCGGGCGGACCGGGAGGGCCGGGAGGGCCGGGAGGCGCCGGAGGGGGCACTCGCGGGTCGGCCCGCGGCCCCGGAGGCGGGCCCGGCGGGAGTCCCGGAGGGCCCGCCCGCGACCTGACCTCCGGCCGGTACGGGCCGCGCACCACCCGTGCGGTCACCTCGGCCACCTCGCCCCGCACCGCGCACCGCACCAGCTCGGCGCCCTGCGCACCGGCCACCCGGGAGGCGGCGGCGCACGCCTCGGCCTCACCCCACAGGGCCCGGTCGGCGGCGGCGAGGGCGGCCAGGTCGGCGGCCCCGCCGGCCCGGTGCCGGGCCACCACCGCCTGGCCCAGCGCGAGCAGCGCCCCGAACACCACGCACAGCGCACAGGCCGCGAGCGCCGTCCACACGGTCGCCGAACCCCGGTCTCCCCGGCGGCCGGGGCTATGGCGGATGGGGACACGACGGGCCGGGAGGTGACGGGCCGGGAGACGAAGGCCCGGGCGGCGGCCCCCGGGGCGGCTGCGGGCCCTCACAGTGGGTCTCCGGGACCGGAGTCCCCGAGGAATCCGGTGTCCTCCGCGAGGGCCGCCGCCTCCGCCCGCAGGGTGAGACCCAGGCCCCGGGGACCGGGGGCCGCCGCCTCCACCGTCACCCGCCACAGCTCCCCCGAGCGCGTCACCGTCACCCGGGCCCCCTCGGGCGCCGCGGTCCTCGCGGCCGCCTCCGCGGCGGCCAACGGCTCCGAGCGGGCCGCGGCCCGCGCCCCCGCCCGCGCCGCGTCCACGCACCGGATCTGCGCGGCTGCCGCGACCAGCGCCCAGAGCAGGGTCACCGTGAACAGCGCCAGGACGGGCAGGACCATCGCCGCCTCCACGGTCGCGAAGCCCCGGTCGGAACGGCGCGTCTCAGAACGACGCATCGAGCGCCTTCCCGATCATCGAATCCAGCGCTCCCGAGACCGTCCCGCTGGTCACGACCTTGTAGAGCACCGCAGCGAACGCCGCCGCCGCGATCGTCCCCACCGCGTACTCGGACGTGCTCATTCCCGCGTCGCGGCGCGCCGCCTCCCGCCGCGACCGCCACCACGCGCCGACCCGCCCCTTGATCGTGCCCACCGTCGCTGCCGCCGCCGTCACTGCCGCTGTCCCCGCCATGTCGTTCTCCTCGTCCCGTCGTTCCGTCGTTCCGTCGTGTCTCGTGGTCGTTCATGTGTCGTGCGTGTCGTGCGTGTCGTGCGTGTCGTGCGTGTTTTCTCGTGGTCGTTCTCATCCGTGCAGCAGGCCCGTCGCGAGGCCGATCACCACCGGGGCCACCCCCACCGCCAGGAAGGCCGGCAGGAAGCAGAGCCCCACGGGCGCGCTGATCAGGACCTGGGCCCGGCGCGCCCCGGCCGCCGCCGTGCGGGCGCGGGCCGCTCGCAGGGCCGTCGCGTACCGGGCCACGGCCTCCGCCGAGGGCGCTCCCGAGGAACCGGACCGCTCCAGGCAGCGGGCGAGCCCCGCGGCGCCCGGTATCGCGCCGAACCTCCGCCACACCTCGCCCGGTTCGCCGCCGAGGCGCAGTTCGGCCGCCGTGCGGGTCAGGCGCTCTCCGAGCGGGCCGCCCAGCGACCGGCCCACCGCCTCCGCCGCCTCCCCGGGACCGGCGCCCGAGGCGGCGCAGGCCGCCAACAGGTCCGCCGCCAGAGGGAGGTGGCACGCCGCTTCCTCCTCGTCGGCCCGCTCGACCGAGGCCCTGCGCCCGCGAAGCCGTCCCCGTACCCCGCAGGCCACCAGGACGCCCGCGCCCAGGCCGGCGAGTCCGCCGAGAAGCACCCAGCCGAGCCCGGCCGCGACGACCGGGGCCGCCCAGAGGCCCGCCCGGGACAGCCCGGGCCGGACTTTCCGGGAGGGCGGTGCCGGCACCGGCGTCCCGAGGAGGTTCCGTGTCCGCTTCCGCATCCGGCACGCCCGCAGCTCGCGCAACGCCTCGCGGACGCCCTGCGCGCCCAGACACACCGCCGCCGTCAGAAGCGCTCCCGTCTGGAGGGCGTCCAGCGGCATCACGCCCGCTCACCTCCCCGTACGATCCGGGCGGCCCACCACAGGCCGGCCGTTTCCAGGGCCCCGCCGACGGCCAGGCAGGCCAGGCCGGCCGGAGTGTGGAACAGCACCCGCAGCGGGTCGGCCCCGAGGGCCGCGCCGAGGGCGAGCCCCGCCGCGGGGAGCAGCGCGAGGACGGTCACCGTGGCCCAGGCACCGGCCAGTTCGGCCCGCAACCGCTCCCGCTGCTCGTGATGGCCCCGCAGGGAGGCCTCCAGCCGGTCGAGCCCGGCGGCCAGGCCCGCGCCCCCGTCGACGGCCACCTGCCAGCAGGCCGCCATGCCCGCAAGGCCGTCGGCGCCGTCCTGCCGGGACGCCCTCCGCAGGGCCTCCGGCACGTCCCCGCCGAACCGGGCCGCCGCGAGCACCCGGGCCTCCTCGCCGCCCAGGGCGCCGGTCTCCCGGGCCGCGAAGGCCAGTGCCTGCGCGGGCTGCCAGCCGGCCCGCAGCTCTCCGACGACCGCCCCGCACAGGGCCGCGACCCGCTCGGCCCGCACCTCCCGCTCTCTGCGCCGCCCGGCGGCCCGCAGCCGCCGTTCGACCAGGGGAACCCCGAGCGCCCCCGCCACCAGGGGCAGCGGCGACTCCCCGAGCAGCGCGAGGGCCCCGGCCACCGGCAGGCACAGCCATGCGCGCCTGCCCCGCAGCAGGGTCCACCCGTGCGCGACCGCCACCGGCCACGCCCCCCGGCCGGCCGCCTCGGGCCCGCCGCCCGCGAGCACCGCCCGCGCCCGGCCGGTCCCGCGCCGCCGCTCGGCCGCCCACCACAGCAGGGCGAGTCCCGCGCAGAGCACCGCCGCGCCCTGCGCCGCGGCCCGTACCGCCTCCGGCTCCGCCGTCACCACGCTCCTCCTCCGATCAGCGTCCTCAGCCGCTCCCAGCCCCGCTCCCGCTCGAACCCGGACGCACCCCACCGCAGGGCGGGAACCGTCCGGACCAGACCCTCCCGGTCGCGTTCCAGGACGTGGACCTCGGCGATCCGCCGCCGCCCGTCCCGGTCCCGCACGAGGTGGAGCACGACCGAGAGGCCGGCGCCCAACTGGCTGTGCAGGGCGGCCCGGTCGAGTCCGGCCGCCGTCCCCAGGGCTTCGAGCCGCGCCGGTACGTCCGCCGCCGTGTTGGCGTGGACCGTCCCGCAGCCCCCTTCGTGGCCCGTGTTCAAAGCGGCCAGGAGGTCCACCGCTTCACCGCCGCGCACCTCGCCGACCACCAGCCGGTCGGGTCGCATCCGCAGCGCCTGCCGGACCAGGTCCCGCAGGGTGACGAGCCCGGCGCCCTCCTGGTTGGCGGGCCGCGCCTCCAGGCGCACCACGTGCGGGTGGTCGGGCCGCAGCTCCGCCGAGTCCTCGGCGAGCACGATCCGCTCCCGCTCCCCCACCAGGCCGAGCAGGGAGGCGAGGAGCGTGGTCTTGCCCGTGCCCGTGCCGCCGCTGACGAGGTACGAGACCCGGGCGTCGATCAGGGCCCGCAGGACGGGGGCGCCGCCGGGCGGCACCGTGCCCGCCGCGGCCAGCTCCTCCAGGGAGAAGGCGCGCGGGCGCACCACCCGCAGGGAGAGGCAGGTCGAGCCGACCGCAACCGGCGGCAGCACCGCGTGCATGCGGGTGCCGTCGGGGAGCCTGGCGTCCACCCAGGGGCGGGCGTCGTCGAGCCTGCGTCCGGCGACGGCCGCGAGCCGCTGCGCGAGCCTGCGGACGGCGGCGGCGTCGGGGAAGGACACCGGGGCCCGTTCGAGTCCGGTGCCCCGGTCCACCCACACCCGGTCGGGGGCGGAGACCAGGACGTCGGTGACCGCCGGGTCGGCGAGCAGGGGTTCGAGGGGGCCGGTGCCGATCAGTTCGCACCGCAGCTCCTCGGCCGCCCCCAGTACCTCCGCGTCGCCGAGCAGCCGCCCCTGGGCCCGCAGCGCCGCCGCGACGCGGGCCGGGGTGGGCTCGGCCCCGCTCGCCGCGAGTCGCTGCCGTACGGCGTCGAGCAGGCCCGTTCCGCCGCCTTCGCCCCAGGTCCCGGTCATGCCGCACTGCCGGGCGTGAGCACGCGCTCCCAGAAGGCGGCGCAAAACCGGCCGAGCGGCCCCCGGGGCTCGGCGCCCGGCGGGAGGCCCGCGTCCTGGTCGGCCACGATCCCCGGGTCGTAGGGGAGTTCGCCGACGAGCGGCAGCCGGAGCGCGTCGGCGACCCACCGCTCGTCGAGTCCCGTCGCGTACGGTCCGCGCACCACGGCCCGCAGGTCGCGCACGGACGTCCCGAGGACCGCGGCCGTCCGGTGGGCCGCCGCGACGGCCCTCAGCTCCCCGGGCACGACGAGCAGTCCGAGGTCGAGCTGGGCCAGGGCCTCGGCGGTCGGCCGATCGGTGCCGCGCGGCAGGTCGACCACGACGACCCCGCCCCGGCGACGCGCGGCGGCGAGCACGGACCGCACGGCTTCGGGCGGCACCGGCGGCGCGGGCTCCCTGCCCCAGCTGAGCACCCGGACCCCCCGCACCGAAGGCAGGGACTCCTCCAGGGCGCCTCCCGCGAGCCGGCCCTTCGACGCGGCGAAGTCGGGCCACCGCCTGCCCTCCTCGCGCTCGCCGCCGAGCAGCACGTCGAGCCCGCCGCCCAGCGGGTCGCCGTCGACGAGGAGGGTGCGCCGTCCGGTCCCGGCGGCGGCGAGGGCGAGGCCGCAGGCCAGGGTGGAGGCGCCCGCGCCTCCACGGCCGCCGACGACACCGACGGTCAGGGCCTGTCGACCCGCTCCTTCGGCCGCGTCGGCGATGCGGTCCACGAGGAGGCCCTCGGCGTCCGGGAGCTGCAGCACGCCCTCCGCGCCGATCTCCACGGCGAGGCGCCACAGCCCTGGATCGTCCCGGTCTCGTCCGACGAGGAGGATGCCCGGCCGGCGCACCGCTCCCCGGCAGCGGGCGGCGGCGTCGTCACCGACCAGGACGAGCGGCGGGTCCGTCCAGGCCGCCCGCCGCTCGGGCGCCCTGTGGTGCACCTCGGGCTCGACCCCGGCCGCCGCACAGAGCCGGAGGAGGTCGTCGAGCAGTCCGAGGTCCTCGGTGAGGATCAGCGGTCCGGCCCGCCGCACCTCGTCCACGTCCGGCGCCTCCGGCCCCGGGGCCTCCGCTCCCCGCGCCCTCGGTCCCGCCACTCCGAGCCTCCGCGCCCCGGGCCCGCTCGCTCCGGCGCCCCGCGCCGACGAGCCCCGATCCGTGCTCCCGGCCCCGGAAGTCCTGGATGCCTCCACGGCACACACCCCTCTCGTGATTCCTGCCGTCCGCGAACTTCGCGACAGGAATCACCGTGGGGCCGCCCGGGAAATCGTGGGGATCTCGACGAGAAACTGTGGATAAGGGAGGGCCTGTGAATAACCGCGTCACCCCTCCGGCGACTGCCCGAAACGCATCCCGTCGGTTACTCTGAGTGAGTAATCGAGAGCACGGCAGCCCGATGGCCGGCTCGCGGCCGAGGGGCGAAGAGAAGGGAGCGGGCGATGTCACGCAGGACCGAAATGGCTCCGGACATGCGACGACCCCCGCCGGGGGGGAGAGCGGGGGTCGTCTCTCCGGCCGACTCGGGGGGGGAGGAGCCGGACCGGGGTAGCACGGTCGCGAACGATCCGTGACTTCCATGGTGTACCCGAGAGGCTTCTCAGGCAAACCCACGCGCCCCAGCGTACGCCGAATGGCGGGCACCTATGCTCGGGCTCGTGGAAAACCACTCCTTGCCGCGCACAGCCGCCTTCTTCGACCTGGACAAGACGGTCATTGCGAAGTCCTCGACGCTGACCTTCAGCAAGTCCTTCTACCGGGGCGGGCTGATCAGCCGCCGTGCCGCCCTGCGGACGGCCTACATCCAGTTCGTCTTCCTGGCGGGCGGGGCCGACCACGACCAGATGGAGCGGATGCGCGAATACCTTTCCGCGCTCTGCAAAGGCTGGAACGTCGCCCAGGTGAAGGAACTCGTCGCCGAGACCCTTCACGACCTGATCGACCCGATCATCTATGACGAGGCGGCCTCCCTCATCGAGGCCCACCACGCCGCCGGCCGGGACGTCGTCATCGTCTCGACCTCCGGCGCCGAGGTGGTCGAGCCGATCGGCGAGATGCTCGGGGCCGACCGGGTCGTCGCCACCCGGATGGTGGTCGGCGAGGACGGCTGCTTCACCGGGGAGGTGGAGTACTACGCCTACGGGCCGACGAAGGCCGAGGCCGTCCGGGAGCTGGCGGAGTCGGAGGGCTACGACCTCTCGCGCTGCTACGCGTACAGCGACTCGGCGACCGACATCCCCATGCTGGAGGCCGTCGGCCACCCGCACGCGGTCAATCCCGACCGGGCGCTGCGCCGCGAGGCCGCGGCCCGGGAATGGCCGGTCCTCACCTTCAGCAAGCCGGTCCCGCTCAAGCAGCGGCTGCCCGCGTTCCGGATGCCGCCCCGGCCCGCGCTCGTCGCCGCGGCGGCCGTGGGAGCGGCCGCCGTCGGAGCCGGGCTGGTCTGGTACGCCGCCCGGCGCCGGCAGGCCGCCCTCTCGACCCCCCGGACCGCCGTCGACTTTGCCCGAATTTGAGCAAAACCCCAAGAAGCGGGACGAGCACTTTCGCTTCCACCCCAAGAGGAGTAAAAAGGAATCAGGCCCGCGAGACCTGGGACATCCGAGAGGATCACCTGTTGAGCATGAAGGCCCCACGGACCTAGCACGAAAGCCAGGTACCCACGCGACGTCGACCCGTCGATTACGGGCCAGCCGCACCAGGCGACGGGCAAAGTTCCCGGCCTGATGGGCACATATCGAGGACGCTTGGTAACTGGGCGGACGTGCCAGCGGCGGTACCCGTACGGGTACCGCCGCAACCCTTTCCGGGACGGGGCCCCGGACCCTCAGGCCGCGCCGCGCTGGAGCGCCTCGCAGACGGCCGTCGACTCCCGGACCCCCAGCTCGACCGAGCGCCCGCAGTGCGCGATCCAGGCCCCCACGCCCTCCGGAGTACCCGACAGATAGCCCTCGAACGCGGCGAGGTACGCGGCCCGGCCCTGCTCCGCGTGACCGACTTCGGCCGGACAGATGCCCTTGGGATCGAGACCGCTGCCGACGAGCGCGATCCGCTCGGCCGCCCGCGCGACCAGCCCGTTGTACGAGGTGAAGGGGCGCAGCGCGAGCAGTTCGCCGTGCACCACGGCGGCGGTCACGAGCGCCGGGGCCCCGCTGCCCGCGACGATCAGCTCCGCGAGGCCGTCGAGCCGTCCGGCGACCTCCGCGGGCGTCGGCACCGGGCCCTCGATCAGCGGCTCGTCGACCCGCTCGCCGTCCAGCCGGGGCCGCCCCACCGAGTCGTCCGGGTCGCCCGCGGCGACCAGGTGGAGGCGGGCGAGCACGCGCAGCGGCGACTGGCGCCAGATGGAGAGGAGCTGCCCGGCCTCGGCGCTCAGGCGCAAGGCGGCGCCGACCGTGCGGGCCTCGGGGTCCGCGCCGAAGTCGGTGCGCCGGCGGACCTCCTCCAGGGCCCAGTCGGCGCCGGACAGGGCGGCCGAGCCGCGCGCTCCGCGCAGCGCCGCCTCGGAGGAGATCTCGTTGCTGCGCCGTCGCATCACGCGGTGCCCGTAGACCCGGTCGACGGCCTTGCGTACGGAGTCCACCGCATCGGCGACGCCCGGCAGGGAGCCGAGCGCGGCCAAGGGGTCAGAAGCGTGCGTACTCATAGGTAGGGAGGCTACGCGCCCGGCGGCCCCGCCCCACGATGGAGTGGTCTTCTTCACGCAACCCGACCACGAAAAGCGATCGTACCGCTACCCTAGGTGAACATGAAGATCGCTTTCGTCGGGAAGGGCGGCAGCGGCAAGACCACGCTGTCCTCGCTCTTCATCCGCCACCTCGCCGCCAACGAAGCTCCGGTCGTCGCCGTCGACGCGGACATCAACCAGCACCTGGGCGCCGCGCTCGGCCTGTCCGAGGCGGAGGCCGCCGCGCTGCCCGCGATGGGTGCGCACCTGCCGCTCATCAAGGAGTACCTGCGGGGCACCAACCCCCGGATCGTCTCCGCCGACACGATGATCAAGACGACGCCGCCCGGAGCGGGCTCCCGGCTGCTGCGGGTCCGCGAGGACAATCCGGTGTACGAGGCGTGCGCGCGTCCGGTCCGGCTGGACGACGGCGAGGTCCGGCTGATGGCGACCGGCCCCTTCACCGAGTCGGACCTCGGGGTCGCCTGCTACCACTCGAAGGTCGGCGCGGTGGAGCTCTGCCTGAACCACCTGGTCGACGGCCCCGACGAGTACGTGGTCGTGGACATGACGGCCGGCTCGGACTCCTTCGCCTCCGGCCTCTTCACCCGCTTCGACATGACCTTCCTGGTGGCGGAGCCGACCCGCAAGGGGGTCTCGGTCTACCGCCAGTACAAGGAGTACGCGCGGGACTTCGGCGTCGCGCTCAAGGTCGTCGGCAACAAGGTGCAGGGCCCGGACGACCTCGACTTCCTGCGCGAGGAGGTCGGGGAGGACCTGCTCGTGGCGGTGGGCCACTCGGACTGGGTCCGCGCGATGGAGAAGGGCCGCCCGTCCCGCTTCGAGCTCCTGGAGGCGGAGAACCGCATGTCGCTCCAGGCCCTCCAGGACGCGGCGGACGACTCGTACGCCCACCGCGACTGGGAGCGGTACACGCGGCAGATGGTCCACTTCCACCTGCGGAACGCGGAGAGCTGGGGCAACGCCAAGACCGGGGCCGACCTGGCGGCGCAGGTCGACCCCGGTTTCGTGCTGGGCGAGCCGCTGGCGGTCTAGCGACCGCCTCCGGGCCGGGTCAGCCCGCCGCGGGAGCGGCGGCGCCCACCGGCTTCGCCGGGGAGGCCGGTGAAGCCGGTGAAGCCGGTGAAGCCGGTGAAGCCGGTGAGGAGAGGAAGGCCTTCCAGCCTGCCGCCGGGGCCTCGCCGACCTTCAGGGTGCGCATCTTGGCGATGACGTCGGGGTCCTGGGCGTCGAGCCAGTCGGCGAGCTGGCGGAAGGAGACGCACTTGACGTCCTTCTGCACACAGACGGTGGCGATGGTCTCCTCGATGGCGCGCATGTACGTGCCGCCGTTCCAGGACTCGAAGTGGTTGCCGATGATCAGCGGCGCGCGGTTGCCCCGGTAGGAGCGCTCGAAGGCCTGCACCAGGCCGTCCCGCATCTGGTCGCCCCAGTAACGGTGCTGGGAGGGGTCGCCCTGGGTGGTGCCGGGGGACTGGTTGACCAGGAAGTTGTAGTCCATGGACAGCGTCTGGAAGGCACGGCCGGGGACGGGCACGAGCTGCATCGACAGGTCCCAGAGGCCCAGGTCCTTCTTGGGCCAGATCTGGTCGTTGACGCCGCTGGTGTCGTAGCGGAAGCCCATCTGCGCCGCCGCCTGGACGAAGTTCTTCCGGCCCTCCAGGCAGGGGGTGCGGGCGCCGACGAGCTCCTTGTCGTAGTCGAAGGGCAGCGGCTGCTCGGCGCTCAGGCCGGCGTTCGTCTTCCAGGTCTTGACGAAGGACTTGGCCTGCTTGATCTCGCTCTTCCACTCCTCGACGGACCAGGTGCCGACGCCGCCGTCGGGGCCGCAGAAGTGCCCGTTGAAGTGGGTGCCGATCTCGTTGCCGTCCTGCCAGGCCCCACGGAGTTCGCGGACGGTGGCACGGATGCCCTCCGTGTCGTTGAAGCCGATGTCGGAGCGGCCCGCGCTGTGCTGCGGCGGTTCGTAGAGGTGTCGCTTCTCCTCGGGCAGCAGGTACACGCCGCTGAGGAAGTACGTCATGGTGGCGTTGTACTTCTTGCCCACCTGGCGGAAGTGGGAGAACAGCTTCTGACTGTCCTCGCCCGCCCCGTCCCACGAGAAGACCACGAACTGCGGCGGGGTCTCCCCCGGCTTGAGGCGCTGCCAGGCCGGCTGCTTCGGCTGGGTGCCGGTGAAGGCGGTCGAGCCGTCGCCGATCAGCCGGGGCACCGTCTGCGGGGCCGCGGCCGGTCCCTTCTTGGCGCCCGGGCCGCCGCCCGGCGTGCCCTTCGTGGCGTCGCCGTCGGAGCCCGAGCAGCCGGCGACGCCGGTGATCAGGGCGACGGTGAGGGCGCCTGCGGCGAGTGCCCTCCTCCGGGCAGTGGTCCTTCTCCCTGCGGCTGTCATCCGTCCACCTCTCCTCGGTTCCGTACGGGCGGCGTCAACGTCGCACCGCGACGGCCGGGGAGATGAAACGACAAGCTGAAAAATGCCCTCCGATCACCGGAACAGGTGAATCACTGCCCCATTTGCCCGGAAAGTAATGCCCGATTCTTTACTCTCCATTACGATCCATTTACTGAGCGTTGATGATTTCTTCGAAGGTCTCGCGCCGAGACCCTTGCCGCACATCCCGCCGCTGCACGCCGTGACCCACGGCCGCGAGCCCCACGTCCGTTCCGCACGAGCCGCGACCGCGCCACCCCGGAGGAGACGGGAACATGACCCTCTGCACCCCCGACCGCACGACCACCCGGCCCCGCGTCCAGCGGCCGCACAGCCCCCCGGGGGGACCGCGCCGCTTCCGCATCGCCACCGTCGACGTGTCCGCGTCGATCGCCGTCTTCCTGATCGCGCTGCCGCTCTCGCTCGGCATCGCCCTCGCCACCGGAGCCCCGCTCCAGGCCGGACTGGTCGCCGCCGCCGCCGGCGGCCTCGTCGCCGGCCGCTTCGGCGGCTCCCCGCTCCAGGTCAGCGGCCCCGCCGCCGGCCTCACCGTCGTGACCGCCGAGCTCATCCGGCTCTACGGCTGGCGCACCACCTGCGCCATCACCGTCCTCGCCGGACTCGCCCAAATCGGCCTGTCCGCGCTGCGCGTGGCCCGCTCCGCGCTCGCCGTCTCGCCCGCGATCGTGCACGGCATGCTGGGCGGCATCGGCGTCACCATCGCCCTCGCCCAGCTGCACATCGTGCTCGGCGGCACCCCCCAGAGCTCCGCCGTGGACAACGCCCTCGGCCTGCCCGCCCAGTTGGCGCACGTCCAGCCGGCCGCGTTCGCCATCAGCGCGCTCACCGTGGCCGCCCTGCTCTGCTGGCCGCGCCTGCCCGGCCGCGCCGGGAAGTTCCTGCGCAAGGCCCCGGCCGCGCTCGTCGCGGTGGCGGGCGCGACGGCGGTGGCGGTGCTCGCCGGACTCGCCGTCCCCCGCGTCGACCTGCCGTCCTGGAGCAGCCACGCCCTGCCCGGACTGCCCGAGGGCCCCGTCCTCGGCATCGCCGCCGGCGTGCTCACGATCACCCTCGTCACCAGCGTGCAGTCGCTGCTCTCCGCCGTCGCGGTCGACAAGCTCGTCGCCGCCCGCCCGGACCACGGCCTGGGCATCCCGCGCACCGCCCTCGACCGCGAACTCGCCGGCCAGGGCATGGCGAACGTGGTCTCCGGCGCGCTCGGCGGGCTTCCGGTCGCCGGGGTCGCGGTCCGCAGCGTCGCCAACGTCACGGCGGGCGCGGTGAGCCGCGCCTCCACCATGCTGCACGGCCTGTGGATCGTGCTCGCGGCCCTGCTGCTCGTGCCCGTGATCGACCTGATCCCGCTGCCCGCGCTCGCCGCCCTCGTGATGGTGGTCGGCATCCAGATGGTCAGCATCACCCACATCCGCACGATCACCCGCCACCGCGAAGTCGTCGTCTACGCCGTGACGCTGACCGGAGTCGTCCTCATCGGCATCCTGGAGGGCGTCGCCCTCGGCATCGGCGTGGCCGTCGCGGTCGCCCTGCACCGGCTCACCCGCACCCGGATCACCCGCGAGGAGCGGGACGGGCGCCAACTGCTCCGCGTCCGGGGCCAGCTGACCTTCCTCGCCGTGCCCCGGCTGAGCCGGGCCCTGCACCAACTGCCGCCGGGTTCCGACGTGGTGGTCGAGCTGGACGGGTCGTTCATGGACCACGCGGCGTACGAGACGCTGAGCGACTGGACGGCCGGGCACCTCGCCCACGGGGGCAAGGTCGAGACGACCGGCCCCGCCGGCACCCGGATCGCCGAGCCCTCCCCCGGCGCGGCCCCGCACTCCTGCTGCCGCCCCTGGACCCCCTGGCACAACCACCAGTGCGGGGAGCCGCCGGTCGAGCCCGCCGAAGCCGGCGGGGCGGGTGCGGACCGGCCCGCGCCGGGGCTGAAGCTGGCGAGCGGCATCGGCAAGTTCCAGCGGAACACCGCCCCGCTCGTACGGGACGAGCTCGCCCGGCTCGCCCGGGAGGGCCAGCGCCCCTCGCAGCTCTTCCTGACCTGCGCCGACTCCCGCCTGGTCACCAGCATGATCACGTCGAGCGGCCCCGGTGACCTCTTCACCGTGCGCAACGTCGGCAACCTCGTCCCGCTCCCCGGCGAGGAGAGCGGGGACGACTCGGTGGCGGCGGCGATCGAGTACGCGGTGGAGGTGCTGCGGGTCGAGTCGATCACCATCTGCGGCCACTCCGGATGCGGCGCGATGCAGGCCCTCATGAACGCCGGTCCGGACGACCCGCCGTCCCCGCTCCGCCGCTGGCTCCGGCACGGCCGGCCCAGCCTGGAACGAATGGCGAGCAGACGGCACGCCTGGGCCCGGATCGCGGGACGCCTGCCGGCCGACGCGGTCGAGCAGCTCTGCCTGACCAACGTCGTCCAGCAGTTGGAGCACCTGCGGGCGTACGAGTCGGTGGCGCGCCGACTCGCCGACGGCAGCCTCACGCTGCACGGGATGTACTTCCACGTGGGGGAGGCGCAGGCGTACCTGCTCGGCGGCGCGGACGAACCGCACGGCCCCGACGCCCATGACTCCCACGGTTCCCACGACCCGTACGACGAGGTGTTCACCCGCGTCATGCCGACCGGCCCGGCGGCCGACCCCGCCCCCGGACCGGAAGCCGACCCGAAGGCCGGACCGGAAGCCGACCCGGCGGACGAGCGGTCGGCCCGGCTGGAAACGGCGCACGCCTCCTGAGCGGGCGCCCCCGCCCGACCCCGCGCTCCGGAGCGCACGCGGTCCCGTGTCCCGAAGCGCACGCGGTCCCGTGTCCCGAAGCGCACGCGGCCCCGCGCTCCGGAGCGCACGCGATCACGCACCCCGGGGCGTACGCGCCCTGAACCGTCCGGGCCGTCCGTCCGTGAGACTGTGTGGCCCCTTCTCCCACCGCTCGGGAAGAAGGGGCCACCCCGCATAGCGCCACCCACAGGTCTAAACCAATTGCCCGGATGCTCTTGTCACCCGGGCATCTGGCTGATGAGCTATGACGCGGGACACATACGCACAGAGGACGCCCTGGGAAAGGGAGATGTCGTGAGCAACGAAAGCCTGGCCAATCTGCTTCGCGAGGAGCGCCGCTTCGCGCCGCCCGCGGAGCTGGCGGCGGACGCCAATGTGACGGCGGAGGCGTACGAGCAGGCCAAGGCGGACCGGCTGGGCTTCTGGGCCGAGCAGGCCAAGCGGCTGACCTGGGCCACCGAGCCGACCGAGACCCTGGACTGGTCGAACCCGCCGTTCGCCAAGTGGTTCGCGGACGGCGAGCTGAACGTGGCGTACAACTGCGTCGACCGGCACGTCGAGGCCGGGCACGGCGACCGGGTCGCCATCCACTTCGAGGGCGAGCCGGGCGACAGCCGCGCGATCACCTACGCCGAGCTGAAGGACGAGGTCTCCAGGGCTGCCAACGCGCTGACCGAGCTGGGCGTCCGCAAGGGCGACCGGGTCGCCGTCTACCTGCCGATGATCCCCGAGGCGGCCGTCACGATGCTGGCCTGCGCCCGCGTCGGCGCCGCCCACTCGGTGGTCTTCGGCGGCTTCTCGGCCGACGCCGTGGCCTCCCGCATCCAGGACGCCGACGCCAAGCTGGTCGTGACCGCCGACGGCGGCTACCGCCGCGGCAAGCCGAGCGCCCTCAAGCCGGCCATCGACGAGGCCGTCGCCAAGTGTCCGCAGGTCGAGCACGTCCTCGTGGTCCGCCGCACGGGCCAGGACACCGCCTTCACCGAGGGCCGCGACGTGTGGTGGGACGACATCGTCGCCCGCCAGTCCGCCGAGCACGCCCCGGAGGCCTTCGAGGCCGAGCACCCGCTCTTCATCCTCTACACCTCGGGCACCACGGGGAAACCGAAGGGCATCCTGCACACCTCCGGCGGCTACCTCACCCAGGCCGCCTACACCCACCACGCCGTCTTCGACCTCAAGCCGGAGAGCGACGTCTACTGGTGCACCGCCGACATCGGCTGGGTCACCGGACACTCGTACATCGTCTACGGCCCGCTGGCCAACGGCGCGACGCAGGTCATGTACGAGGGCACCCCGGACACCCCGCACCAGGGCCGGTTCTGGGAGATCGTGCAGAAGTACGGCGTCACCATCCTCTACACGGCGCCGACCGCGATCCGCACGTTCATGAAGTGGGGCGACGACATCCCCGCGAAGTTCGACCTGTCGAGCCTGCGGGTCCTCGGCTCGGTCGGCGAGCCGATCAACCCCGAGGCCTGGGTCTGGTACCGCGAGCACATCGGCGCCGGCAGGACCCCGATCGTGGACACCTGGTGGCAGACCGAGACCGGCGCGATGATGATCTCGCCGCTGCCGGGCGTCACCGAGACCAAGCCGGGCTCCGCCCAGCGTCCGCTGCCGGGCATCTCCGCCACCGTCGTGGACGACGAGGCCAACGAGGTGCCGAACGGCGGGGGCGGCTACCTGGTCCTCACCGAGCCGTGGCCGTCGATGCTCCGCACCATCTGGGGCGACGACCAGCGCTACGTCGACACGTACTGGTCCCGCTTCGAGGGCAAGTACTTCGCGGGCGACGGCGCCAAGAAGGACGAGGACGGCGACATCTGGCTGCTCGGCCGGGTCGACGACGTCATGCTCGTCTCGGGCCACAACATCTCGACGACCGAGGTCGAGTCGGCCCTCGTCTCCCACCCGGCCGTCGCCGAGGCGGCCGTCGTCGGCGCCGCCGACGAGACGACCGGCCAGGCGATCGTCGCCTTCGTGATCCTGCGCGGCACGGCCAGCCAGGACGACAACCTCGTCGCCGAGCTGCGCAACCACGTCGGCGCGACCCTCGGCCCGATCGCCAAGCCGAAGCGGATCCTTCCGGTGGCGGAGCTGCCGAAGACCCGCTCGGGCAAGATCATGCGCCGTCTGCTGCGCGACGTCGCGGAGAACCGGGAGCTGGGCGACGTCACCACGCTGACCGACTCCTCGGTCATGTCGCTCATCCAGACCCAGCTGCCGGCCACCTCCGGCGAGGACTGAGCCGCAGCCGGTACGGAGGTCTGAGCCGCAGCCGGCACGAAGGGAACGCCCGCCCCGGAAAGCACCGACCGGGGCGGGCGTTCCCGCGTGCCCGTACCTCCCCCGAGAGCCCCAAGGGGACGAAACGGGAGAAACTCCCTAGGCTGCTTCTCGCCGGATGCCCCACCGCCTCCTTGGGTATGGTGTGGGTCGCGTCAAGAACGCGACAGAAAGACCCAGGTGCGCCGGGAAGTCTGGTCGGCATGTGCTTCGCCCTGCCCGCCCGACGGAGGTCTCCCGCTTGTCCGCGCCCACCGACCGCAAGTTCCTCGGCCTGCTCCCCCTGCCCGAGCGCCGCTACCTCACCGACGCCCTGCGCACCGAGACCGTCGGCGGCATGCTGCTCCTCCTCGCCGCCGTCGCCGCCCTGATCTGGGCGAACACCCCGCTGAGCGGCAGTTACGAGGCCGTACGGGACTTCCACTTCGGCCCCGCCGCCCTCGGCCTCGACCTCTCCGTCGAGCACTGGGCCGCCGACGGCCTCCTCGCGGTCTTCTTCTTCGTCGCCGGCGTCGAGCTCAAGCGCGAACTCGTCGCGGGCGAGCTGCGCGACCCCCGGGCCGCCGCGCTCCCCGTCGTCGCCGCGCTGTGCGGCATGGCCGCGCCCGCCCTCGTCTACACCCTGGTCAACGTCCTCGGCGACGGTTCGCTCGGCGGCTGGGCCGTCCCCACCGCGACCGACATCGCCTTCGCGCTCGCCGTCCTCGCCGTGATCGGCACCTCGCTGCCGTCCGCGCTGCGCGCCTTCCTGCTCACCCTCGCCGTCGTCGACGACCTCTTCGCCATCCTGATCATCGCGGTCTTCTTCACCTCGGACCTGGACTTCGCCGCGCTCGGCGGCGCGTTCGCCGGCCTCGCCGTCTTCTGGCTGCTGCTCCGCAAGGGGGTCCGGGGCTGGTACGTGTACGTGCCGCTCGCCCTGGTGATCTGGGGCCTGATGTACAACAGCGGCGTCCACGCCACCATCGCCGGCGTCGCCATGGGCCTGATGCTCCGCTGCACCGTCCGGGAGGGCGAGGAGCACTCCCCCGGTGAGCACATCGAGCACCTGGTCCGCCCGTTCTCGGCCGGTGTCGCGGTACCGCTGTTCGCCCTCTTCTCGGCCGGCGTCAGCGTCTCCGGCAAGTCCCTCGGGGACGTCTTCACCCAGCCGGTCACCCTCGGCGTCGTCCTCGGCCTCGTCGTCGGCAAGGCCGTCGGCATCTTCGGCGGCACCTGGCTCACCGCCCGCTTCACCCGGGCCCAGCTCAACCCCGACCTGTCCTGGCCGGACGTCTTCGCCCTCGCCACCCTCGCCGGGATCGGTTTCACCGTCTCGCTCCTCATCGGCGAACTCGCCTTCGCCGACGACCCGGCCCTCACCGATCAGGTGAAGGCCGCCGTCCTGACGGGCTCGCTCGTCGCGGCCGTCCTCGCCGCGATCCTGCTGAAGCTGCGGGTGCGGAAGTACAGCGCGCTCTACGCGAACGAGGAGCGCGACGAGGACGAGGACGGCATCCCGGACATCTACGAGGAGAACAGCCCGGAATACCATCTCCGGATGGCCGAGATCCACGAGCGGAAGGCCGCCGAGCACCGGCAGCGCGCCCAACTGGCGGGGGCATCGAGCGAGGAGGCCGACCGTCCGGCATGATCTGAGTCGGACCGTAGACGAGGAGAGGGAGCAGCGATGAGCGACCTGTACGACAAGGGCGAGCCGAGCCTCGGCCAACTGGTCGCCTCGGCGACCGCCGAGATGTCGGCACTGGTGCACGACGAGATCGCCCTGGCCAAGGCCGAACTCCGGCAGGACGTCAAGCGCGGCGCGATCGGCAGCGCGGCGGGCGTCGCGGCCGGTGTGGTACTGCTGTTCTCCCTGCCGATGCTGAGCTTCGCCCTCGCGTACGCCATCAACACCTGGACCGGCGGGCACAACGGCAACGGCGGCTGGAACCTCGTCTGGTGCTTCCTGCTCTCCTTCACCGCGAACGTGCTGCTCGCGGGGCTCCTCGGCCTCCTCGCGTACTCCAAGTTCAAGAAGGTCAAGCCGCCGGAGAAGTCCATCGCGTCCGCCAAGCGGACGGCCGCGATCGTGCAGAACGTCAAGCCGCACCCGCGTCCCGAGGCGCCCAAGGCTCTGGTCAAGGGCTCCGTCGACCTGGACAGGGGCACCGTTGTGGCACGCTCGTCCGTATGACCCTTCCCGAGAGCAGCACCGCCGGCGGCGGACCCGTACGGCTCGACGGGCCGTGGACCCACCGGGACGTGGCCGCCAACGGCGCCCGCTTCCACATCGCCGAGATGGGCGAAGGGCCGCTGGTGCTGCTCCTGCACGGCTTCCCGCAGTTCTGGTGGACCTGGCGCCACCAGTTGCCCGCCCTCGCCGAGGCCGGGTTCCGGGCCGTCGCGATGGACCTGCGCGGGGTCGGCGGCAGCGACCGCACGCCCCGGGGTTACGACCCCGCCAACCTGGCGCTCGACATCACGGGCGTCGTCCGCTCGCTCGGCGAGCCGGACGCGGCGCTCGTCGGGCACGACCTGGGCGGCTACCTGGCCTGGACGGCGGCCGTGATGCGGCCCAAGCTGGTGCGCCGGCTCGTGGTCTCCTCGATGCCGCACCCGCGCCGCTGGCGCTCGGCGATGCTCTCCGACTTCTCCCAGTCGCGGGCCGGTTCGCACGTCTGGGGCTTCCAGCGGCCGTGGCTGCCGGAGCGCCGGCTGGTCGCGGACGACGCCGCGCTCGTCGGGGAGCTGATCCGGGACTGGTCGGGGCCGCGGCCGGTCGCCGACGAGGAGGCGATCGAGACGTACCGGCGGGCGATGCTCGTCCCGTCGACGGCGCACTGCTCGATCGAGCCGTACCGCTGGATGGTGCGGTCGCTCGCCCGTCCGGACGGCATCCAGTTCAACCGGCGCATGAAGCGGCCGGTGCGGGTGCCGACGCTCCATCTGCACGGCTCCCTGGACCCGGTGATGCGGACCCGCAGCGCGGCCGGTTCGGGCGAGTACGTGGAGGCGCCGTACCGCTGGCGGCTCTTCGACGGCCTCGGGCACTTCCCCCACGAGGAGGACCCGGCGGTCTTCACCGCGGAGCTCGTCAACTGGCTGAAGGACCCCGAGCCGGACCGCTGAGGGAACCCGGGCAGGCCGCTGACGCGCCGTCGGGCCCCCGTCCGGCGAACGGAGTTGCCCCGAACGGCCATGTGCCTCGCGCATACTCCGATTGGCGGGCTCCGGGGAGGTTACCGACCTTGGGGCACGGGCAGACGTCCGGGTATGGGCTGGACGCACGACTACGGTGACACGACGGCACGCGACCGCGGCTCGGCCGCCGGACCGGGACCCCTCGAAAGGGGCGGACCTCCGGAGCCGGGCCGTACGCACGCCGTGCAAGGGGTGGGGATCTCGCGCATCCTGCGCCGCCGGGCCCGCTGGGTCTCGGCCCGGCTCAGGCACACCCGCGGCTGACCCTCCGGGGCTTCCGGAGGTGGTGAGCGGTAGCAGCGGCACGAGGGGTCCGCGGGGGTTTCAGAGGGCGCAGCCCTGGGTGTCGACCTGCTGGTTGGCCGCCAGGCCGCGCTCGACGTCCCCGCGGACCTCGTCGGCCGTCAGGGCGTAGCCCGTGTTCGCGTCGTCGCGGGAGCGGGCGAAGATCACGCCGTACACCTCGCCGTCCTCGGTGAGGAGGGGGCCGCCGGAGTTGCCCTGACGGACCGTCGCGTACAGCGAGTACACGTCCCTGTTGACCTCGCCGCGGCTGTAGATGTCGGGGCCGGGGGCGCCGATGCGGCCCCGGACGCGCGCCGAGCGCACGTCGTACGCGCCGTTCTCCGGGAAGCCGGCGACGATCGCGCCGTCCCCGCTGCGGGCGTCCTCGTCGGCGAAGACGAGCGGCGTGGCCCTGAGGTCCGGCACGTCCAGGACGGCGATGTCGCGCTGCCAGTCGTAGAGGACGACCTTGGCGTCGTAGAGCTTGCCCTCGCCGCCTATCTGGACGGTCGGCTCGTCGACGCCGCCGACGACGTGGGCATTGGTCATGACGCGGCGCTCGCCGAAGACGAAGCCGGTGCCTTCGAGGACCTTGCCGCAGCTCTGCGCGGTGCCGACGACCTTCACGATGGAGCGCTGGGCGCGGGCGGCGACCGGGCTGTTCGCGAGGGCCGGGTCGGGGGGCGTGACCGGGGTGATGGGCTCGTTGACGAAGGGGCTGAAGACCGGCGGGAAGCCGCTGCGGGCCAGGGTGGAGCGGAAGTCGGCGAACCAGCCCGAGGCCTGTTCCGGCATCACCCGCTCCAGGCCGAGCAGGACTCTGGAGCTGCGTACCTCCTTGCCCAGGGTGGGCATCGAGGTGTTGGCGATGAGCGAGCCGATCAGCCAGGCCACGAGCAGCATCGCGACGACGTTGACCAGGGCGCCGCCCGTGGCGTCGAGGGCGCGCGCGGGCGACCAGGTGATGTGCCGGCGCAGCTTGTTGCCGAGGTGGGTGGTGAAGGCCTGGCCGACGGAGGCGCAGACGATGACGATCATCACGAAGACGACCGTCGCCGTGGTGGAGACCTCGCTGTTGTCGGTCAGCTCGTTCCAGAGGACCGGGAGCAGCAGGACGGCGACGAGACCGCCGCCGAGGAAGCCGATCACCGAGAGGATGCCGACCACGAACCCCTGGCGGTAACCGATGATCGCGAACCACACGGCGGCGAGCAGCAACAGGATGTCCAGCACGTTCACCGTCAATAGCCTCGCAGATTCGTTTCCGGTCGCCCCGGGGTCAGCCTGTCATGAGCGCCAGTCGAGCGGGACCTGTCTGGCCCTGTCCCAGGGCAGCTCCCAGCCGGCGAAGTGGAGCAGCCGGTCGATCACTCCGGCCGTGAAACCCCAGACCAGGGCGGATTCGACCAGGAAAGCCGGGCCTTTGTGGCCGCTGGGGTGGACGCTGGTCGCGCGATTGGCGGGGTCCGTGAGATCCGCCACGGGGACGGTGAAGACGCGGGCGGTCTCGCCGGGGTCGACGGCGTCGACCGGGCTCGGGTCGCGCCACCAGCCGAGGACCGGGGTGACGACGAAGCGGCTGACGGGGATGTAGAGCTGGGGCAGCACGCCGAAGAGCTGGACCCCGGCGGGGTCGAGGCCGGTCTCCTCCTGGGCCTCGCGCAGGGCGGCGCGCAGCAGTCCGCCCTCCTCGGGGGCGCCGTCCTCGGGGTCGAGGGCGCCGCCGGGGAAGGAGGGCTGTCCGGCGTGTGAGCGGAGGGTGCCGGCGCGCTCCATGAGGAGCAGTTCGGGACCCCGCTCGCCCTCGCCGAAGAGCACGAGGACGGCGGACTGGCGTCCGTCCCCGCTCGCGGGCGGCAGGAAGCGGCTCAGCTGCTCGGGCCGGACGGTGCGGGCGGCGCGGTCGACGGGGGCGAGCCAGGCGGGCAGGCCGTCGCGGCTGACGAGGCCGCCGGTGCCGAAGCCGCGGGCCTCGTACCCGTGCGGCTCGGGCCCGGGGGTCCCGTGCCCCTGGGTCTCTTCTTCAGTGCGCGTCATGGGCACCCCCGTTGGTTCTCAACGCGATGGACGGACGGGATCGTTCCCGGGGCCCGTCCCCGGGCGGAGGGGACGGGCGCGTCGGGCTCAGCCGCTCGCGCCCAGGGGCGGTGCCGGGCGGCCCGGGTAGTCGGGCGGCGGGTTGAGCCGCTGGCCGGGGAAGCCGCCCTTCTCGTACTTGAGCAGCTTCGCCGCCTTCTCGGGGTCGGTCTCGCCCTCCCCGTACGAGGGGCAGAGGTGGGTGATCGGGCAGGCGCCGCACGCGGGCTTGCGGGCGTGGCAGATGCGGCGGCCGTGGAAGATCACCCGGTGCGAGAGCATGGTCCACTCGCTCTTGGGGAAGATCGTGGCGACCTCGGCCTCGATCTTGACCGGGTCGTCGGACTCGGTCCACCTCCAGCGCCGGGCGAGGCGCATGAAGTGGGTGTCGACGGTGATGCCGGGGACCCCGAAGGCGTTCCCGAGGACGACGAAGGCGGTCTTGCGACCGACGCCGGGGAGTTTGACCAGGTCCTCCAGACGGCCGGGGACCTCGCCGCCGAAGTCGTCCCGGAGGGCGGCGGAGAGGCCCATGATCGACTTGGTCTTGGCGCGGAAGAAGCCGGTCGGCCGGATCAGCTCCTCGACCTCCTCGGGCACGGCGGCGGCGAGGTCCTCGGGCGTGGGGTACTTCGCGAAGAGGGCGGGGGTGGTCTGGTTGACCCGCAGGTCGGTGGTCTGGGCGGAGAGGACCGTGGCGACGAGCAGTTCGAAGGGGTTGCGGAAGTCCAGCTCCGGATGGGCGTACGGATAGACCTCGGCCAGCTCGCGGTTGATCCGGCGCGCCCGGCGCACCATCGCGAGCCGCGACTCGGGCTTGGCGGCGCGGCGCGTCTCCGTCTCGGCGGCGCGGCGCGGCGCGGGCCCGGCGGTCCGGGACGGCTCGGACGGGCCCGCACGGCGCGCCTCCGGCTTGGCGGTGCGGGTCGGTCGGGGGCCGGTCGCGCGTCCCGGCTCGGGCGCAGACTTCCGATTTGTCGCCTTCGCCCGTTTCGACGCACCGTGTTCGCCCACGGCGGAATTACTTTCGGCCGACACCTTTACAGCCCCCTTGGCCTGCGCTCTCACCGGCGAGTTGGACACGCGGCCAGCCTAGGGGCCGCCACCGACATCTGCCCCGGGCACGGCCGATCAGCCCCCGATCGGGCCCCTGACGTACGGAAGTGCGGCACGGTGCGTCAAACTTGTTGTGATTGATCGCACTGTTTTGTGCGTCCGGCATCATGGGATCCGGATCCCGTGAGCAGGTCGACAGTAGGAGAGAACTCGTGGACGACGTTCTGCGGCGCGCCCCGCTCTTCGCGGCGCTCGATGACGAGCAGGCTGCCGAGCTGCGCGCCTCGATGAGTGAGGCGACGCTCGCCCGTGGCGACGCGCTCTTCCACGAGGGCGACCCCGGCGACCGCCTGTACGTGGTCACCGAGGGCAAGGTGAAGCTGCACCGCACCTCCCCCGACGGCCGCGAGAACATGCTGGCCGTTCTCGGCCCCGGCGAGCTCATCGGCGAGCTGTCCCTCTTCGACCCGGGCCCGCGCACCGCCACCGCGACCGCGCTGACCGAGGTCAAGCTGCTCGGCCTGGGCCACGGCGACCTCCAGCCCTGGCTGAACGCGCGCCCCGAGGTGGCCACCGCGCTGCTGCGCGCGGTCGCCCGGCGCCTGCGCAAGACCAACGACCAGATGTCCGACCTGGTCTTCTCCGACGTGCCGGGCCGGGTCGCCCGCGCGCTCCTCGACCTGTCGCGCCGCTTCGGCGTGCAGTCGGAGGAGGGCATCCACGTCGTCCACGACCTCACCCAGGAGGAGCTGGCCCAGCTCGTCGGCGCCTCCCGCGAGACGGTCAACAAGGCGCTCGCGGACTTCGCCCAGCGCGGCTGGCTCCGCCTGGAGGCCCGCGCCGTGATCCTCCTCGACGTGGAGCGCCTCGCGAAGCGCTCGCGATAAGAGCACCGCACGCGTACGCGTGAAGCACGTGGAGAAGGCCGCCCCCGTGGACCCGGGGGCGGCCTTCTCCGTACGTACGCGCGTACTACCGGCCTTGCCGGCGGTGGATCAGCGCTTCGTGCCGTCCACGATCACCGGGGCGGAGCCGCCGTTCGCGCAGGGCACGGCGTAGACCGGGTTCGCCGCCGCGGCCTCCTTGAAGGCGTCGATGCACTGGTTCATCAGGACCTTGTCCGTCAGCGAGTCGTTGAGGATCTTGTTGGCGCGGGCGATGCCCTCCGCCTCGATCCGGCGCCGGTCGGACTCGGCCTTGGCGGTGCGGGCGGCCTCCAGGGCGCGCTCGGTCGCCTGCTGCTGCTGGATCTTGCGGTCGATCTGGTCCTGCAGCGCCTTGGACGGCTTCACGTTGCGCAGGTTGACCGTGGTCACGTCGATGCCGCGCGGGGCCAGGCGCTCCTTGACCAGGGCGGCGATCTCCGCGTTGATCTTCTCGCGGGCGGAGCTGTAGCCCTCCTCGCTGGTGTGGCGGGCGAAGACGTTGCGCACGATCTCCCGGCTGTCCGGGAAGACCAGCCGCTGCTGGATGGCGGCCTCGCTGCCGGCGAGCCGGTACAGCTCCACGGCCTTGGCCGGCGCGACCGCCCACTTCACGGTCACCTCGGCCTCCATCACCCCGCCCTGCGAGGAACGGACCTCGACCACGTCCTGGTCGGACAGGTTCAGGTCCACCGGGCGGGTGGAGAAGGAGGTGACCGTGGTGAACGGCGAGATCACGTTCACGCCGGGCGTCATGGGCGAACCCACCTTGCCGAAGGTCACCGGCACGCCGACCTCGTACGCGCCGACCACGTGGACGACGCTGGTGACGCCCGCGAGGAGGGCGGCGATCAGCGCGCCCAGCGCGCCGAGGCGGAGGCCGGAGCGGTCCATGGAGCGCCCCACCAGGTAGAGCACCACCGCCGCTATGAGCAGAAGAACGGCCAGGACGAACACGAGAAATCCCCCCGTGGGACGGTTGCCGGAACAACGGACGTAAAGGGACCGTAAGGCATGGCGCGCCCCCCGAGCCATGCCGCGTCCCGGCAGCCGCGCCCGGCCTCCGCTGCCGGGCCCGGACCCACACCGGAAGGCCGCCCCCGGCCCGGAGGCGCCGGTCAGATCAGCCCGCGCTCCCTCAGGTACTCCAGCTGCGCCCGTACCGACAGCTCGGCCGCCGGCCACAGGGAGCGGTCCACGTCCGCGTACACGTGGGCCACGACCTCGGGCGCCGTGCGAAGGCCGTTCTCGGCCGCCGTCTCGACCTGGGCGAGCCGGCTCGCCCGGTGTGCGAGGTAGAACTCCACGGCCCCCTGCGCGTCCTCCAGGACCGGCCCGTGGCCCGGCAGGACCGTGCGCACCCCGTCGTCGACGGTCAGCGAGCGCAGCCGCCGCAGCGAGTCCAGGTAGTCCCCGAGGCGCCCGTCCGGGTGCGCGACCATCGTCGTCCCGCGCCCCAGGATCGTGTCCCCGGTCAGGACCGCCCGGTCGGCGGGCAGGTGGAAGGAGAGCGAGTCCGAGGTGTGGCCGGGCGTCGGGACGATCCGCAGCTCCAGGCCGCCGACCGTCACCACGTCCCCCTCGCCGAGCCCCTCGTCGCCGAGCCGGAGCGCCGGGTCGAGGGCCCGCACGGGTGTCCGGGTCAGCTCGGCGAAGCGCCCGGCGCCCTCCGCGTGGTCCGGGTGGCCGTGGGTGAGCAGGGTGAGCGCGACCCGCTTGCCGAGCTTCCCGGCGGTGGCGACCACGTTCCGCAGGTGCCCCTCGTCGAGGGGACCGGGGTCGACGACGACGGCCAGGTCCGAACCGGGCTCGGAGAGCAGCCAGGTGTTGGTGCCGTCGAGGGTCATCGCGGACGGGTTGGGCGCCAGGACGTTCACGGCGCGCTCGGTCGCGGGCCCGCTGACCACGAGCCCGCGCGGCTGCCCGGGCAGGGCGGCGGCGTCGCTCATCGCGGACCCCCGGACGGAATGATCTTGGTGAATTCCTCGTGGCCCGGCCAGCTCAGGACCAGCTCCTCGCCCTCCAGGCGCGCCTGCGCGAGCACGGGGGCCAGGTCCCGCGCCTCCGCCGCCGCGAGGGCCTCGGCTGCCGTCCCGTACGGCTCCAGGGTGCGGAGGGTGGAGATCGTCGGCGGCATCATCAGGAGTTCGCCCCGGTCGTAGCCCGCGGCGGCCTCCGCCGGACGGATCCAGACCGTGCGGTCGGCCTCGGTGGAGGCGTTGCGGGTGCGCTGCCCGGCCGGGAGGGCGGCGACGAAGAACCAGGTGTCGTACCGGCGCTGCTCGAACTCGGGCGTGATCCAGCGGGCCCAGGCGCCGAGCAGGTCGGAGCGCAGGACGAGCCCGCGCCGGTCGAGGAAGTCCGCGAAGGACAGCTCGCGGGCGACGAGCGCCCGGCGGTCCCGCTCCCAGTCCTCGCCCGTGGTGTCCCCGACGACCCCGTCCTCGGTCTCCCCGGCGAGCAGGACGCCCGCCTCCTCGTACGTCTCGCGCACGGCGGCGCAGACCACGGCCTGGGCCTGCGCGGGGTCGTCGAGGCCGAGCCGGGCCGCCCAGGTCTCCAGGGACGGGCCCGCCCAGCGCACCGGGTGCTCGTCGCGCGGGTCGACACCGCCGCCGGGGTAGGCGTACGCGCCGCCCGCGAAGGCCATCGAGGTGCGGCGGCGCAGCATGTGGACGTCGGGTCCCGCGGCCCCGTCCCGCAGGAGCAGGACGGTGGCGGCGCGCCGGGGCACCACCGGGGTCAGCTCACCGGCGGCGAGGGCGCGGATGCGGTCGGGCCACTCGGGCGGGTACCACTGACCGTTCGACTGCTTCGACTGACCATTCGACATGGCCGGATGCTATGCGCAAGCGCGGGAATGCACGAGGGCGAGCCGCCGGGCGGAACTCCGCGCGACACACGTGAAGGCCGGCCGCCCGACGACGGGCGGCCGGCCTTCACGCGCGCGTACTCGCGCACTACAGCGGTCGGGCCGGGCGAGGATCGCGCGCCCGGCCTTCACGCGCGCGTACGCGCGGGTGGAGCGGCGGTCAGGCCTCGGTCAGCTCCACCTGGACCTCGACCTCGACCGGGGCGTCGAGCGGCAGCACGGCCACGCCGACGGCGCTGCGCGCGTGCACGCCCTTCTCGCCGAGGACGGCGCCGAGCAGCTCGCTGGCGCCGTTGATCACGCCCGGCTGCCCGGTGAAGTCGGCGGCGGAGGCGACGAAGCCGACGACCTTCACGACGCGCTTGACGCGGTCGAGGTCACCGGCGACCGACTTCACGGCCGCGAGGGCGTTGAGCGCGCACGTGGCGGCGAGCTGCTTGGCCTCCTCGGCGGTGACCTCGGCGCCGACCTTGCCGGTCACCGGGAGCTTGCCCGCCACGATCGGGAGCTGGCCCGAGGTGTAGACGTACACGCCCGACTGCACGGCCGGCTGGTAGGCGGCCAGCGGAGGGACGACCTCCGGCAGGGTCAGGCCCAGCTCGGCGAGCTTCGCCTCGACGGCCCCGCTCACGACTTGGGCCGCTTCAGGTAGGCCACGAGCTGCTCGGGGTTGTTCGGCCCGGGCACGACCTGGACGAGCTCCCAGCCGTCCTCGCCCCAGGTGTCCAGAATCTGCTTGGTCGCGTGCACCAGAAGCGGCACCGTGACGTACTCCCACTTGGTCATGGGCCCGACTGTATCCGCTGCCGGGGAGCGCTTCTCCGAGGCGGCCCCCCGGACCCCCGCCCGGCCCCCCCCGCTCCGGGCGGGTCCCCGCGGCGGCCCCTAGGGGGCGTCTCGGGGGCGGCCTCCTGATTGGGCGCGGCCGCCAGTGGTTAGGCTCGACAGCGTGAGCAGGCTCCAGGTCGTCAGCGGCAAGGGCGGAACCGGTAAGACGACGGTCGCCGCCGCCCTCGCGCTCGCCCTCGCGACGGAGGGGAAGCGGACCCTCCTCGTCGAGGTCGAAGGCAGGCAGGGCATCGCACAGCTCTTCGAGACGGAGGCGCTTCCGTACGAGGAGCGCAAGATCGCCGTCGCGCCCGGCGGCGGGGAGGTGTTCGCGCTGGCGATCGACGCCGAGCGCGCGCTCCTCGACTACCTCCAGATGTTCTACAGACTGGGCAGCGCGGGGCGGGCCCTGAAGAAGCTCGGCGCGATCGACTTCGCGACGACGATCGCGCCGGGCGTACGGGACGTGCTGCTGACCGGCAAGGCGTGCGAGGCGGTCCGGCGGCGGGAGAAGGACGGCCGCCCGACCTACGACCACGTGGTCATGGACGCGCCGCCCACCGGCCGCATCACCCGCTTCCTCAACGTCAACGACGAGGTGGCCGGCCTGGCCAGGATCGGCCCGATACACAACCAGGCGCAGGCCGTCATGCGGGTCCTCAAGTCCCCCGAGACGGCGGTCCACCTGGTGACCCTCCTGGAGGAGATGCCGGTCCAGGAGACGGCGGACGGCATCGCGGAGCTCCGCGCGGCCGAACTCCCGGTGGGACGGGTCGTGGTGAACATGGTCCGGCCGCACGTCCTCGACGCCGCGGCGGTACGGGCCGCCTCCGGCGACCACCGGGAGGCGATCGCGAGGACCCTGGCCTCCGTCGGCGTCACGGGCTCCGCGAAGCTGGTCGAACCGCTCCTCGACCAGGCGTCCGAGCACGCCCGGCGGGTGGAGCTGGAGCGGACGCAGCGCGCCGTCCTGGACGGCATCGGCGTCCCCGCGTACGAGCTTCCGTACCTGGGGGACGGGGGGGACGTCGCGGGGCTCTACCGGCTGGCGAAGGAACTGCGGAGGCAAGGGGTGGGCACGTGACGGAGAAGACTGCGACCGCCGCCGCGGGCGGGCCCGCCGACGGACTCGACACGGCTCCCGCCCAGGCCGCCGGCGGACACGGCACCGCCCCCGCCCAGACCGCCGCTGAGCGCGACACCGTCGCCGCCCAGGCCGCCGACGGACACAGCACCGCCCCCGCCCAGACCGCCGCTGAGCGCGACACCGCCCCCGCCCAGGCCCCCGCCGGGCTCGACGCCGCGCCCCTTCTGGAGCTGGACCCGCTGCTCGACGATCGGGGCACGCGCATCCTCGTGTGCTGCGGCGCCGGCGGGGTCGGCAAGACGACCACCGCGGCGGCCCTCGGCGTGCGGGCGGCGGAGCGCGGGCGGCGCGTCGTCGTCCTCACCATCGACCCGGCCCGCCGCCTCGCGCAGTCGATGGGCATCGACTCCCTCGACAACACCCCGCGCAAGGTGGAGGGCATCAAGGGCTCCGACGGCGGCGAGCTGCACGCGATGATGCTCGACATGAAGCGGACCTTCGACGAGATCGTCGAGGCGCACGCGGACCCCGCGCGGGCGCGGGCGATCCTGGAGAACCCCTTCTACCAGTCCCTGTCGGCCGGGTTCGCCGGTACGCAGGAGTACATGGCGATGGAGAAGCTGGGCCAGCTCCGGGCGCGCGACGAGTGGGACCTGATCGTCGTCGACACCCCGCCGTCCCGGTCCGCCCTGGACTTCCTGGACGCCCCGAAGCGGCTCGGGTCCTTCCTGGACGGGAAGTTCATCAAGCTGCTCATGGCCCCGGCGAAGGTGGGCGGCCGGGCCGGGATGAAGTTCCTGAACGTCGGCATGTCGATGATGACGGGGACGCTCGGGAAGCTGCTCGGGGGTCAGTTCCTCAAGGACGTGCAGACGTTCGTGGCGGCGATGGACACGATGTTCGGCGGTTTCAGGACCCGCGCCGACGCCACGTACAAGCTGCTCCAGGCCCCTGGCACGGCCTTCCTCGTGGTGGCCACGCCGGAGCGGGACGCGCTGCGCGAGGCCGCGTACTTCGTGGAGCGGCTGGCCGCCGAGGAGATGCCGCTGGCCGGGCTCGTCCTCAACCGGGTGCACGGCAGCGGGGCCGCCGGTCTCTCGACGGAGCGGGCGCGGGCCGCGGCGGAAAATCTTGACGAGGGTCGCATTGTGGATCAGGGGGACGGGAAGACTGGTCAGCGTGGCTCCCCGGCCACCGCCCCAGAGCCGTCCGATCTCGCCACCGCCGCCACGTCTGCCGTACCTGCCGCACCTGCCGCACCCGCCGGGTCCGAGGCTGCCCCCACAGCCGCGACCGACCCGGCCGCACAGCACCCCGCCGCACAGCACGCCGACGCACCCGATGACGAAGCGCACGACGCCGAAGCACATGACGTCGGATCACACGACGCCGTGGACGTACGGCATCTCACCGCGGGACTCCTCCGCCTGCATGCCGAGCGCATGCGGGTGCTCGCGCGGGAACAGCACACGCGGGACCGCTTCACCGCGCTCCACCCCGAGGTGGCGGTGGCGGAAGTGGCCGCCCTGCCCGGCGACGTGCACGACCTCGCCGGGCTGCGGGCCATCGGCGACCGGCTCACCGGCGGGCGAACGTCCCCGGCCTGAGCCGCCTCCGCCCTCTCCGGACCGTCCGGAGGGTTTCCGCGCGTCGGGGGCGCACGCCCCGGCGCGTCTAGCCGACCGCCGCGTACGCCTCGTACGTCGCGTCGTCGTCCATCGCTACGGGCAGCAGGCCCGCTCCCCGCTCGTACTCCGTGCGCGCGGTCTCCAGGAGCCGGCGCCACGAGGTGACGGTCGGTCTCCGGCGCAGCAGGGCGCGGCGCTCGCGCTCCGTCATGCCGCCCCACACGCCGAACTCCACGCGGTTGTCGAGGGCGTCGGCGAGGCACTCGGTCCGCACCGGGCATCCGGTGCACACCGCCTTCGCCCTGTTCTGCGCCGCTCCCTGCACGAAAAGTTCATCCGGATCGGTAGTGCGGCAGGCCGCCTGCGCACTCCAGTCAGCTACCCAGCCCATACCGGCGCCGTCCTCTCCCGAATCGAGGCTCCCCCACGGCGGCAGCGGCATATTCACCGCTGCCAGTTGGGACGTTACGGAAGGCGGGGACAGCGCAACACCCCCTTCGGGCCCAATCTTGAATGGCCCGAACGGACTATGCGTGCGCGTCAGATCACCCAGGGGAGTGATCGATGGACATGCGTGGAATAAAGGACATACCTCGCGGATATGCCCTTCCTCAGCGGTCTCACTTCGGACACCGCGTGACGCACGAGCCGGAATCGGACACGAGCTTCCCGTGTTTCGGGGTCACGGGAATTCATGCCGTCGTCACAACCGGGCCTTGTTGCCGGACCTCACTGCTGTGACAGTTGTGAGCAGCTTAGGCCAAGGCCTGGGCGCGTGTCCGGCGAATGGAAACCTGGGCCGCGCGCGTACCCGGATGTCACGGTCCGGTACCCGAACGCTCCGAGAGGCCCCCGCTCCCGCTGTTCGCTCATGTCTACGGATTAGGCTGCCCCCCATGGCAAAGAAGCGCTCGGGCGGTGGTCTGACCGGGACCCAGCAGGCCGCCAAATTCCTCGGTGTCAGTGTGCTCGCCGGAGCCGTGCTGGCAGGCATCGCCCTGCCCGCGGCCGGGGCACTCGGACTGGCCGCGAAGGGCACGGTCGAGGGGTTCGACGAGATCCCCTCCAACCTGAAGACCCCGCCGCTGAGTCAGCGCACCAAGATCCTCGACTCCGAGGGCGGCCTGATCGCCACGGTGTACTCGCGGGACCGGACGGTCGTCCCGCTCGACAAGATCTCCCCGTACATGCAGAAGGCGATCGTCGCGATCGAGGACGGGCGCTTCTACGAGCACGGGGCGGTCGACCTCAAGGGCGTGCTGCGCGCGATCAACCGCAACGCGCAGTCCGGCGGGGTCTCCGAGGGCGCGTCGACGCTCACCCAGCAGTACGTGAAGAACGTCTTCGTCGAGGAGGCCGGCGACGACCCCGAGAAGGTCGCGCAGGCCACCCAGCAGACCATCGGCCGCAAGGTCCGCGAGCTGAAGTTCGCGATCCAGGTCGAGGAGGAGCTGGGCAAGAAGAAGATCCTGGAGAACTACCTCAACATCACGTTCTTCGGGCAGCAGGCGTACGGCATCGAGGCCGCCTCGCAGCGGTACTTCTCCAAGCACGCCGCCGACCTGAACCTCGGCGAGGCGGCGATGCTGGCCGGACTCGTCCAGTCGCCCAGCCGCTACGACCCGGTCAACGACATCGAGGAAGCGACCAAGCGCCGCAACGTGGTCCTCCAGCGGATGGCCGACGTGAAGGACATCAGCCAGGCCGAGGCCGACGAGGCGAAGGCCGCCCCGCTGAAGCTGAAGGTCAAGGCCCCGAAGAACGGCTGCATCACCGCCGTCAGCGGTGCCGGCTTCTTCTGCGACTACGTCCGCAAGACGATCCTCACCGACCCGGTCTTCGGCAAGACGGCCGAGGAGCGCCAGAAGCTGTGGAACCTGGGCGGCCTCACCGTCAGGACCACGCTCAGCCCGCGCGCGCAGGCCGCCGCCAACGAGGCCGCCACCGCGAAGGTCGACAAGGACGACCCGGTCGCCGCCTCGGTGGTGCAGGTCCAGCCCGGCACCGGCAAGATCCTCTCGATGGGCCAGTCCCGCCCGTACGGTCTGGACCCGAAGAAGCACGAGACGACGCTCAACCTCGGCGTCGCCAACCGGATGGGCGGCAGCACCTACGGCTTCCAGGTCGGCTCGACCTTCAAGCCGTTCACCGCCGCCGCGGCCCTGGAGAAGGGCATCAGCCCCGCCCAGACCTACACCACGCCGTGGAAGATCGAGCTGGAGAACAGCTCCTTCCGCACCTGCAAGGGCTCCCCCACCGGCTACGACAAGTGGCCGCTGCAGAACGAGCTGGAGGAGGAGGCCGGCACCTGGGACATGACGAGCGCGCTCGGCAAGTCCATCAACACCTACTTCGCCCTCCTGGAGCAGCAGACGGGCCTCTGCGAGACCGTGCAGATGGCGCGGAAGCTGGGCTACGAGCGCGGTGACGGCGAGCCGGTCAAGGAGAACCCCTCGATCACCCTCGGCAGCGAGGTCAGCACCCCGCTGTCGATGGCGTCCGCCTACGCGGCCTTCGCCAACCGGGGCCTGTACTGCACCCCGGTCGCCATCGAGTCGGTCAAGGCCGCCAACGGCGACAAGCTCAACGTGCCGCAGACGAAGTGCACGCGGGCGATGAGCGACCGGACCGCCGACACCATCAACCAGATGCTGAAGGGCGTCGTCGAGGACGGCACCGGTACGAAGGCCGGTCTGAGCGACCGCGACAACGCGGGCAAGACCGGTACGACCAACGACCGCATGGACGCCTGGTTCGTCGGCTACACCCCGAACCTGTCCACCGCGGTCTGGGTGGGCGACGACGTCGGCGAGAAGGACACGTCGATGTTCAGGATCACCATCGGCGGTGAGTACTACCCCAAGGTCTGCGGCGGCTGCCTCCCCGGTCCGATCTGGAAGATCGCGATGACCGGCGCGCTGGACGCCGGCCAGACGCCGTCCTTCAACACCGTCTCCGTACCGCGGGCCGAGAAGCCCGAGGACAAGGAGGAGGGCGACCAGGGACCGAACAAGCCGGGGAAGCCGAACAAGCCCCGCGACGGCAAGCCCGGTGACCGCAGGCCGAACGTCCCCGGGATCACGCTCCCGCCGGGCATCTTCGACTGAGCCCGGCCCCACCGCGTACGAGAGAGGGCGCCCCCGCACGGCGGGGGCGCCCTCTCTCGTCGTCGTCTCCGCGGATCAGCCCGCGAGCAGCTTCTTCACGGCGGCGGCGACCCGGCCGCCCTCGGCCCGGCCGGCCACCTTCGGGTTCACGATCTTCATGACGGCGCCCATGGCGCGCGGCCCCTCGGCACCCGCGGCCCTCGCCTCCTCGACGGCCGCCGCGACGATCCCGTCGAGCTCCTCGTCGCCGAGCTGCTTCGGCAGGTACGCGTCGAGGACGAGGCCCTCGGCCCGCTCCCGCTCGGCCGACTCGGGGCGACCGCCCTGCTCGAAGGCGTCAGCGGCCTCGCGGCGCTTCTTCGCCTCCTTGGCGATCACCTTCTGCACCTCGTCGTCGGAGAGTTCGCGCTTGGTCGTGCCCGCGACCTCCTCCTTGGTGATCGCGGTGATGGTCAGCCGCAGGGTCGAGGAGCGCAGTTCGTCGCGCTCCCTGATCGCGGCGTTGAGGTCGTCCTGGAGCTTCGCCTTGAGCGTGGTCATGACCCAAGTGTGGCAGGTGCCGCACCCCGACCGCCCGCGCATTTCCCTCGCACGGGTCTGCGACGATAAGGGGATGCGCGCACGGTACGGGATCCCCCTGAAGATCACGGCAGGCCTCACGGTGACGGCCGCGGCCGGACTCGTCTACGCGGCGGGCTTCGAGGCCCGCTCCTTCCGGCTCCGCCGGGTGACGGTCCCGGTGCTCCCCCGGGGCATGGGCGACCTGCGGGTTCTCCAGGTCTCCGACATCCACATGGTGAGCGGGCAGCGCAAGAAGCGGGCCTGGCTCCAGACGCTCGCCGGGCTCCGCCCGGACTTCGTCGTCAACACCGGCGACAACCTCTCCGACCCCGAGGCGGTGCCGGAGCTGCTGGACGCGCTCGGGCCGCTGATGGAGTTCCCGGGCGTGTACGTCTTCGGCTCCAACGACTACTACGGCCCCAAGTTGCGCAACCCCGCCCGCTACCTCCTGGAGAAGGCGCAGGGCCGCCACGGCCTCAACGGCAACAAGCCGGCCGTCGGCGCGGTCCACAACCCCTGGGAGGGGATGCGGGACGCCTTCGACGCGGCGGGCTGGGTGGACCTGACCAACACCCGGGGCCGGCTGAAGCTGTCGGGGGCCGAGCTGGCGTTCACCGGCCTGGACGACCCGCACATCAAGCGGGACCGGTACGAGCGGGTGGCGGGCGGCCCGGACCCGGACGCCGACTTCACGGTGGGCGTGGTGCACGCCCCGTACCTGCGCTCCCTCGACGCCTTCACGGCGGACGGGTACGAGCTGGTCCTGGCCGGGCACACCCACGGCGGGCAGCTCCGCGTCCCCCTCTACGGGGCGCTCGTCACCAACTGCGACCTGGACACGGACCGGGCGCGGGGCCTCTCCACCCACACGGCCGGGGGCCACACGTCCTACCTGCACGTCTCGGCGGGCTGCGGCACCAACCGCTACACCCCGGTCCGCTTCGCCTGTCCCCCGGAGGCCACCCTCCTCACCCTGACGGCCCGCCCCTGACCCCGGGGCGGCGCCCCCCGAATACCGGATTTCGCCTCAGCGCGCGGGTGGGCTAAAGTAATCGATGTCGCCGCGACGTGAACACGCAGAGCAGCGACATCGGGGTGTAGCGCAGCTTGGCAGCGCGCTTCGTTCGGGACGAAGAGGTCGTGGGTTCAAATCCCGCCACCCCGACAGCCGAAACACCAGGTCAGGGGCCTGATCCGCGAGAGCGGGTCGGGCCCCTGAGTGGTTTCGGGGGGTGGTCCGGGTGTCCCTTGGGTGCGGATTCCGGCCCCCGCCCCTCGTCGAGCACGTGGAGCTCCAGGCCTTCGTAGCGGCTGACCAGTTGTACGGCTTCCACTCCTTCGAAAAGGAGGTCCGGACGTTCCGGGTTCGAGGAGTCCGGGGCGGAACGGAGCAGCAACTGCGAGTGGCCGATTCCGTAACGCCGGAGTCTGAACGTCCGTGCGGAGGCGAACACCACGGAGGGGCCGGCATCGTCACGTCCCGAAGGGGTGGTCGATCTTCCGTCCTCTCCCGTGCCGCGGCTTCCTCCTGGGAGCCCTAGATCACCGGCGGCCGTCCCAGCCGTGTCATGTGCAGGACCGTGGACCAGCGGATCGGGGTGCGGGGGCCCGCCGGGCGGCGGATGCCCTCGGCGAAGCCGGCGAACCAGGCGCCGAGGCCGGGGAGGGAGCGGGTGCGGGCCAGGGTGAGGAGGGTCCAGACGCCGAGGTAGACGGGGACCAGGAGGGCCGGGAGGTTGCGCTTGGCCAGCCAGACGCGGTTGCGGGCCGTCATGCGGTGGTAGACGGCGTGCCGGGCCGGGCTGGTCCTCGGGTGCCGGAGGAGGAGCTTCGGCTCGTAGACGACCTTCCAGCCCGCGTCCAGGGCCCGCCAGGCGAGGTCCGTCTCCTCGTGGGCGAAGAAGAAGTCCTCCGGCCAGCCGCCGATCGCGTCGAGCATCCGCATCGACAGGCCGTGGCCGCCGCCGAGGAAGGTCGTCACCTCGCCGCCGCGCAGGGGGTCCTTCGCCCCCAGGCGGGGCACGTGGCGGCGCTGGGTCTCGCCCGTCTCGTCCGCGATGCGGAACGAGACCACGCCGAGCGCCGGGTCCCCCTCGTACAGGTCCGCGAGGCGGCGGAAGACGTCACGGTCCACGAGGAGGCCGTCGTCGTCGAGGTCCACCACCACGTCCACGTCGCCGAAGGCGCGGAGCGTGTCGAGCGCGACGTTCCGGCCGCCCGTCACCCCCCGGTTCTCCGGGAGTTCGACCCCGGTCACGCCCTCGGGCAGCTCCGGGAGCGTGCCGGTGCCGTTGCCGACGACCACGATCCGGGCGGCCGGCTCGTCCTGGTCCGCCACGGCGGCGAGCAGCGCCCGCAGCTCGGCCGGGCGCGTGCCCATCGTCAGTACCGCCACACCCACGCGGGGTCGCGCCACGGTCCGCTCCGTTCCTCGCAGGCCAAAGGTCCTCGCGGGCCCGAAGGCCCCACGGGCCGCGATGCTAGCCGGACCGCGCCACCTTCCGTTCACCCGCACCACGAATGGCGTGCACCGGGAGGGCGTTCGGAGGGGGAGCGCGGCGAGGGACGCGTCCGCACGGCTCTACGCTGGTTCCCTTCCGTCAGGTTGATCGATCTTCGAAAGGGTGGTCTCCAGGTGCTGGTCGCGGACCGATATCGGCTTCACATGTGTATCGGCCGGGGCGGCATGGGCGAGGTGTGGCAGGCCACCGACGAGGTCCTCGGCCGGTCCGTGGCCGTGAAGCTGATGCTGGCGAACGCGGCCGACCCCTCCGCGGGCGACCGGTTCCGCCTGGAGGCCCAGACCGCCGCCCGGCTCAGCCACCCGCACGTGGTGGGCGTCTTCGACTTCGGCACGTGGGACGGGAAGCTGTTCCTCGTCATGGAGCTGGTCGAGGGCGACAGCCTCGCCGGAAACCCCTCCGACCCCCTGGTCCTGCCGCCCGAGCGGGTCGCCGTGGTCGCCGCCCACGCCGCCGCCGGCCTCGCGGCCGCGCACCGGCAGGGCGTGGTGCACCGCGACATCAAGCCGGGCAACCTGCTCGTGGACGCCGAAGGGACCGTGAAGCTGGCCGACTTCGGTATCGCCCGCTTCGTGGACGACCCCTCCGCCGCGCTCACGACGACCGGTCAGATCGTGGGCACCGGCCTCTACCTGGCGCCCGAGCGGGCCCTCGGGCAGCCCGCCTCGCCCGCCTCCGACGTGTACTCCCTGGGCTGCGTGCTCTACCAACTCCTCACCGGCAGACCCCCGTTCCGCGCGGACACCGCGACCGCCCTGCTCTACCAGCACATCGACACCCCGCCGGCGCCGCCCGCGCACCTCGGGGTGGCGCTGCCGCCCGAGTTCGAGTCGTACCTGCTCAGCCTGCTGGCGAAGCAGCCGGAGCAGCGCCCCCCGGCCCAGGCCATCGCCGACTGGTTCTCCTCCGGGGCCTGGCGCTCCCGCCCCCAGGCCCCGCACGCCCCGGGGCCGCGGCACCACGCCGGGCCCGCGCCCCTGCCCGCGCCCGCGCCCCTGCCCCGGCACGTGAACGCCCCCACCCCGCCGCCGATGACGGCCGTCCCCGGGACCGCCGCGCCCTCCTCCCGGCGGCGCGAGCGCCCGGCCGCCACCACCGGGCTCGCGGAGCTCTCCCGGCGCCGTCCGCGCAAGACGGCGGCCGTGGCCGGGGCCATCGCCTTCGTGGTCTTCATGGTGATCGGGATGGCCTGGCTCTCCTGAGGCCCCCGGTCGGCGGGCGCGCCCGCGGCCCGCTCAGTACGCCCTCGGTGCCATCACCAGCGGGTCCCCCCCCCGTCCGCCGGGACCAGCAGACAGCGCGGTACGCCGGGGCCCGCCGTCGCCCGTACGGTCACCGTCGTCGGCGGGTCGGTCGGAAGTCCGACCGGAAGGGCGACCTGGCGGTCGTGCCCGATCGTGACCCGGGCCGTCTCCTTGCCGTCGACCAGGACGTCGACGACCGCCGAGTGCCCCGTCTCCACGGTCACGGAGACCGAGTGCCCGAGGTGGTCGATGTGGAAGTGGTGCCGTCGTCTCATGGGTCACCTCCGTACCTCCCAGGGTAGGTACGGCCCGGCCCTCCCGCCCCTCCCTGCCCGGCCCTCCCCACCCCTCCCCGGCCCGGCGTGCGGGTGCCGGGACCCGGTGTTCAGATGGACCGGTACGGCGAGCGACGCCCGCGCGGAACGGAGCACCCTCCCATGGACGACACCCTCCCCCCGTTCGAGGACACGACCGACTTCGAGAACGCCGACCGGGGCTTCCTCGCCGCCCTCGTCCCCGGCACGGTCACGGACGACGGCGGGCGGACGGTCTGGGACGGCGACGCCTACCGGTTCCTGGAGGCGGACTGCCCCGACACCGCGCACCCCAGCCTCTGGCGGCAGGCGCGGCTCTGCGCCCGGCAGGGGCTCTACCAGGTCACCGAGGGCGTCTACCAGGTGCGGGGCCTCGACCTGTCGAACATGACGCTCGTCGAGGGCGAGCGCGGGGTCGTCGTCATCGACCCCCTGATCTCCACGGAGACCGCCGCCGCGGCCCTCGCCCTCTACCGCGAGCACCGCGGCGACCGCCCGGTCACCGGCCTGATCTACACCCACTCGCACGGCGACCACTTCGGCGGCGCCCGGGGCGTCCTGCCCCGCGGCACCGAGGAGGGCGTGCCCGTCCTCGCCCCGGCCGGCTTCCTGGAGCACGCCGTCAGCGAGAACGTGTACGCGGGCAACGCCATGACCCGCCGGGCGGTCTACATGTACGGGTCGAACCTGCCGAAGGCGCCGGACGCCCAGATCGGCGCCGGACTCGGTCCGACCGTGTCCACCGGCACCATCAGCCTGATCCCGCCGACCGTGGACGTCACGGAGACCGGGCAGGAGGAGACGGTCGACGGCCTGCGGATCGTCTTCCAGCTCACACCCGGCACCGAGGCCCCGGCCGAGATGAACTTCCTCTTCCCCGACCTCCGCGCCCTGTGCCTGGCCGAGAACGCCACGCACAACATGCACAACGTCCTGACCCTGCGCGGCGCGGTCGTCCGGGACGCCCGGATCTGGTCCGCGTACCTCGACGAGGCGATCGAGTACTTCCACGGGCGGTACGACGTCGCCTTCGCCTCCCACCACTGGCCGACCTGGGGCCACGACGAGGTGGTGCGGTTCCTGACCGAGCAGCGCGACCTCTACGCGTACCTGCACGACCAGACGCTGCGCCTGCTCAACGAGGGCCTGACCGCGCCGGAGATCGCCGAGACGATCGAACTGCCGCCCGCGCTCGCCCAAGCCTGGCACGCGCGCGGGTACTACGGCTCCCTGAACCACAACGCGAAGGCGGTCTACCAGCGCTACCTGGGCTGGTTCGACGGCAACGTGGCCCACCTCTGGGAGCACCCGCCGGTCGAACTCGCGAAGCGGTACGTGGCGGTGGCGGGCGGCCCCGCCGAAGCGCTCGCCAAGGCACGCGGGTACGTGGAGGAGGGCGACCTGCGGTTCGCCGCGACCCTCCTGAACCACCTGGTCTTCGCCACCGCACCGGAGGTCCCCGTCGGCGAGGAACGGCCCGCCAGCGCGGTCCACGAGGAGGCCAAGCAGACGCTCGCCGGGGTCTACGAACGGCTGGGGCACGGCTCCGAGAACGGCCCCTGGCGCAACTTCTACCTCACCTCGGCGCAGGAACTGCGCCAGGGGATCGGCGGCGAGGCGGTCGACACGACCAATCCCGAGATGGCGGCGGCCCTCACCGTCCCCATGCTGGTCGACTCGCTCGCCGTCGCGATCGACGGGCCGCGCGCCTGGGACGACGACCTGACCGTGGACCTGGTCCTGACGGACGACCCGGAGGGCGGGCGGCGGCGTCTCACCCTGCACAACGGCGCCCTCACCCACCGGGCGGTCACCGACCCCCGGACGCCCGCCGGGGCCACCCTGACCCTGTCCAGGCCGCAGCTCCTCGGCCTGCTCGCCGGGCGGGGGCCCGGGGAGCTCGGGGTCGGGGTGGAGGGCGACCCCGCCCTGTTCGCCCGCCTCCTCTCGTACGTGACGAAGCCCGATCCGCTGTTCCCGATCGTGACCCCGTAGGGGCCCTTTCCGGGGCCCCTGAAACCTCCGGGGGCCGCTGGGGCTCCTCCAGGGGACTCCAGCGCTCCTCCAAGGCCCTCCTCTACGGCTCCTCTACGGCTCCTCGGAGAGGGTGAACAGTCCCAGGCGCGCGCCCTCTTCGTGCGCCCGGCGCAGCCGCTCCCCGCCGAGCGCCTCGCGCAGGGCCCGCTCGCTGCGCTTCCGCGCCGTCGCGGTGGAGGCCGCCGGGCGGTACGCGTCGCCGAAGACGGAGGTCCGCAGCACGTCCACGGCGCCCAGGAGGTGGGCGGCGGCCACGGGCCGCCCGGTCGCGATCCGCAGCTCCGCGAGGAGTTCGGCCGCGCAGGACGCGCCCGCCGCCGAGCCGAGCGTCAGATGGCCGCGGAGCGCCCTCCGGGCGTGGTCGACGGCTCTCCCCCGCTCACCGTCCCAGGCGAGCAGCTCGGCACGCGCGTGGTGCGCCCAGGCGTCCGCCCACAGGTCGCGCCCCGCCCAGGCCCACCGCCCGGCCCGTTCGAGCGGCAGCCGGTCCAGGGCCTCCTGCGCCGCCTCCGGGTCGGTGCGGGCGAGGGCGAGGGCGAGCCCGGCCCAGGCCGTCTCGCGGCCGGGGCCGAAGTCCGGGGGCTCCTCCGTCAGGGCCAGCGCCTCCCGGAACTCGGCCGCCGCCGCGCGCGTGCGCCCCTGGTACAGGGCGGTGGAGCCGCGCAGCTGGGCGAGCAGGCCCAGACAGCGGTCGTCGCCGTCCCGTACGGCCGCCGCCCAGGCCCGGACGAGGAGCGGGTCGGCGTCCTCGGGGCGGCCAGCCTCCAGTTCCAGATGGGCGGCGAGCCACAGGGCGCGGGCGGGCGGCGGCCCGGGGTGCAGGGCGAGGGCGTGCCGCAGCCGGGTCCGGCCCTCGGCGGCCCGCCCGCAGACCACCCACAGGAACCACAGGGAGACCGCGATCTCGACGCTCGTGCCGGCCTCGGCGCTCGGGGACAGCGGCGCGGTCGTGGGGTCCATGGCGGCGGCCAGGTCCGGGAGTTCCCGCAGGGCGAGGTCCCGGGCGTCGAGCTGCCGGCCGCTCTGCCACCGGTCGGCGGCTCGCCGGGCGAGCCGGGCGCACCACCTGCGGTGGTGCAGGACCACGGCCCGGCGGTCGCCGCGCTCGGTGAGCCTGCGGGCGCCCACCGCGCGCATGGGGAGCGGCATCCAGTAGCGGGGCGTGTCCTCCTCGCCGTCGAACAGGTCGTCCACGGGCAGGAGCGCGAGGGGGGCGAGCCGGTCGAGGACCGCCCGGACGCGGTTCGAGGGGAGCGTGCCGGAGGCGCAGACCTCGCGGACCGCGTCCCGGCAGAAGGCGCCCTCGAAGACGGACAGCCGCTCCCACAGGAGCCGTTCCTCCGGTCCGCAGCGGGCGTACCCGCCCTCGGCGGCGGCGAGCTGACCCGCGGTCACCGGTTCGCCCCACAGCAGCTCGGTCTCCGGACGGCCGGCTCCGACGCCGCCGGTGTCCCGGCCCCGGGCCCCTCCGCCCCGGGCGCCCCCGGCGGGACCGGTCCCTTCGACACTCCAGGCGTCCCCGGCGGGACCGGTCCCTTCGACACCCCAGGCGTCCCCGGCGGGACCGGCCCCCTCGGCACCCCGGGCACCCCGGGCGCTTCCGGTGCCCCCGATGCTCACGACTCCCCTGATGTCCCCGGCACTTCCGGCGCACCCGGCGCCCCCCGCGTCCCCGACGTGTCCGGTGTCCCCGATACGTCCGATGCGCCGGACGCGTCCGGTCGGGCCGGTGTCCGGTTCTCCGGCCGGCCCTCCGGCCGGACGTCCGGTCAGGCGTCCGTTCCCCCGCAGATGCCCCGTCATCCCCACCCTTCCCTGCTCATTCCCTGTTCATTTCCGCTGCTCCCCGTTCCACCCCGCCTACGCGCGCGTGGACGGGGCTCCGGGTCGTCGTGCCCACGGGCCGTGCCCGCGCGCCGTGTTCGCGCGTTGTGCCCGACGTCATGGCGAAGGCCACCGCCACGGGATTGAATGCACGTGCCCAGGTGCACATCCTGGGGCGCCTCGGAACCCGGAGGCGGGGTTTGCCGGGGATCGGCCAAGGAGGCACATGGATACCGGGGAATCCGTCCTGGGAGAGGCGGATCTGGCACTGATCCACGCACTGCAGATGGCTCCGCGCGCCACCTGGACCCAGCTCTCGGCCGTCCTGGAGACGAGCCCCGACACCCTCGCCCGGCGCTGGGAGCACCTCAACGGCAAGGGCTACGCCTGGAGTTCCCTGCTCGCCGCCCGGCACGGCAAGGAGTCCACCCTGTACGCGTGGGTGGAGCTGGAGTGCGCCGCCGGGGCCATCGAGACCACCGCGGGCGACCTCTCGGAGGACCCCTGCACCCTCGGCGTCCACCAGGTGACCGGCGACGCCGACCTGGTGCTGCTCGTCGCCTCCCCGGACCTCTACGCCCTCGACGCCTACCTCGCCGACCGGGTGCGGCGCCTGCCCGGGGTGCTCAGGTGCCGCGCACAGGTCGTCACGCGGCTGCACAACCGCCCGTACCGGTCGCGGATCGACCAGCTCACCCCCGGGCAGGTCCAGCTCCTCACGGAGCTGACGGGCGGGGAGCGGCGGAACCGGACCCACGCGCGCGCGTACCCGTACGTCACCGACCTGGACCGGCGGATCGTCGCGGAGCTGGCGGGGGACGCGCGCCGCAGCGCCGCCGAGCTCGCCCGGCAGTGCGGCACGAGCGAGTCGACGGTGCGGCGCAGGCTGGACGTCCTGGCGGCGACCGGCGCGTTCCACCACCACTGCCTGCCCGCGCCGCGCTTCTCCGGGCGCCCGGTGTGGGCGCTGGTCACGGCGGACATCCCGCCCGTCGAGGTGTCGGAGTCGGTCGCCGCGCTCGGCCGGCTGCGCCAGACCCGGCTGGTCACCTCGGTCACCGGGCCGTACAACCTGGCGCTCGCGATGTGGCTCCGTACCGTCGACGAGCTGCACGAGGTGACGGCGGTGCTCGTACGGGCCGCGCCGGCGCTGCGGATCACCGGCACCTCGCTGTCGCTGCGCACGCACAAGATCGGGGCGCAGGTGCTCGGCCCGGACGGACGCCGGACGCACCACGTGCGCCCGGAGCAGGGGGCCTGAGGGTTCAGGCCGGGCGGGACGCCTTCACCGAGTACGTCAGCGGGACGCGGGGGCGGCCCGCCGGGAAGCGGTAGCAGCCGTCCTCGTGCCGCCGGAGGACGCCGTAGCGGGGCAGGAGCGCGGCGTCGTGCTCGTGCAGGAAGTCGATCCGGAGGCCCGCCCGCACGAGCGCCGTGACGACCTCGCCGACCGGATGCGCCCGTTCACCTCCGGAGTCGGGATCGGAGTCGGGGTCGGAGTCGGGGTCCGCGTCCGGCCCGGTGTCCGGCCCGGCGTCCGGCCACGGGTCGCGGACGAAGTAGTCGTGCACGACCCGGCTGCCGGTCTCGTGGTCGAGCGCGTCGGCCAGCGGATGGGGCTCGGCCAGGTAGAGGAAGCCGCCGGGGGCGACGAGCGCGGCGGCGGTCTCCGCCCAGCGCTCGACGTCGGGCAGCCGGCGCAGCGCCCCGCCGCCGGTGTGGACGATGTCGTACGCGCGGTCGGGGACGGCCTCGGCCGCGTCGTACACGCAGGCGGCGACGAAGGCGGCCCGGTCCTGGGTGAGACCCAGGTCGGCGGCGAGCGCGCGGGCGGTCTCGACCGCCTGCTCGGAGGGGTCCAGGCCGACGACGTGGGCGGCGCCCCGGCGGGCCCAGGAGAGGGCGCCCAGGCCGGTGCCGCACGGGAGGTGGAGCAGGGTCCGCCCGGTGACGTCCCCGACCTCCGCGACCTCGAAGTCCCGCAGGGCGTCCTCGTCCGCGCGGCCGGCCCCGCGCCGCTCCTCGGGGGTCGGAGAGTGCATGTCGGCGAGGTTATCCACAGGCTGCGGAGCACGCGACCCGAATGTCCTTCGGCCGGAGCATGATGGGTGCCATGACTGAGAGCGAGAAGCCCGAGAGCCACAGGACCCCCGAGAGCCACGCGAGCCCCGGCGCGCCCGTCTGGGAGCAGCGCTTCCGCGCGCCCCGCGTCTCCCTGCCGGAGTGGGCCGAGGAGGCACCGGACCGCTCGCTGTTCGTGTCCAACGCGACGGGGACGTACGAGCTGTACGCGTGGGACCGGGCGACCGGGGAGCAGCGGCAGGTCACGAACCGGCCGAACGGGACGACGGACGGGACGCTGTCCCCGGACGGCGCGTGGGTCTGGTGGTTCGCGGACACCGACGGGGACGAGTTCGGGGTGTGGATGCGGCAGCCGTTCGCGGGCGGCGCGGACGAGTCGGCCGTGCCGGGCCTGGCTCCCTCCTACCCGGCGGGGCTCGCGATCGGCCGGGAGGGCACGGTCGTGGTGGGCCGCTCCACGGACGAGGAGGGCTCGACGGTCCATCTCGTACGGCCCGGGGGCGGCGCCCCGGTGGAGGTCTACCGGCACCGGGAGTCGGCCGGGGTCGGGGACCTGTCGTACGACGGCTCGCTGATCGCGGTCGAGCACACCGAGCACGGGGACGCGATGCACTCGGCGCTGCGGGTCCTTCGCGCCTCGGACGGGAGCGCGGTCGCGGAGCTCGACGACACCAAGGGCGGCACGGAGGAGCTGGGCCTCACCGTCCTCGGCTTCGCCCCGGCCGCCGGGGACACCCGGCTGCTCGTCGGCCACCAGCGGCGCGGGCGCTGGGAGCCGATGCTGTGGGACGTGGCGACGGGCGCCGAGACCGATCTGCGGCTCGACCTGCCGGGCGACGTGTCGGCGGAGTGGTACCCGGACGGCTCGGGCCTGCTGATCGTGCACGGCTACGAGGCCCGCAGCGAGCTGTGGCGGTACGAGATCGCCACCGGCGCCCTGGTGCGGGTGGAGACCCCGGCCGGCTCGGTGTCGAGCGCGACGGCCCGGCCGGACGGCTCCGTGGAGTACCTGTGGTCCTCGGCCGCCGAGCCGCCGGTGGTGCGCTCCACGGACGGCGGGGTCGTCCTGGACCCGCCGGGCCCGAAGGCGCCGCCGTCGCTGCCGGTGGAGGACGTGTGGGTGGAGGGGCCCGGCGGCAGGGTCCACGCGCTCGTGCAGCGCCCGGCGGAGGGCGAGGGCCCGTTCCCGACGGTCTTCGAGGTGCACGGCGGTCCGGCCTGGCACGACAGCGACGCCTTCGCGTCGGGCCCGGCGGCCTGGCTGGACCACGGGTACGCGGTGGTGCGGGTCAACTACCGGGGCTCGACGGGGTACGGCCGGGAGTGGACGGACGCGCTGAAGCACCGGGTCGGCCTGATCGAGCTGGAGGACATCGGGGCGGTCCGGGAGTGGGCGGTGGCGAGCGGGCTCGCGGACCCGGAGCGGCTGGTCCTGTCCGGCGGCTCGTGGGGCGGCTACCTGACGCTCCTCGGCCTGGGCACGCAGCCGGACGCCTGGGCGGTCGGGCTCGCGGCGGTGCCGGTCGCGGACTACGTGACGGCGTACGAGGACGAGATGGAGGCCCTGAAGGCGCTGGACCGGACGCTCCTGGGCGGTTCGCCGGAGGAGGTGCCCGAGCGGTACGCGGCCTCGTCGCCGCTGACGTACGTGGACGCGGTGAAGGCGCCGGTGCACATCTCGGCCGGGGTGAACGACCCGCGCTGCCCGATCCGCCAGATCGACAACTACGTCGACCGGCTGGCGGCCCGGGGCGCGGTCCACGAGGTGTACCGGTACGACGCGGGGCACGGCTCCCTGGTGGTGGAGGAGCGGATCAGGCAGGTCGCCCTGGATCTGGCGTTCGCCGCGAAGCACCTGGGGACCCGGCCGGTCGAGTCGGGCCCCCGGCCCTGACCCGCCGGACGGGCCCGCTCGGGTGCCGGCCCCGACCCGCCGACCGGGTCCCGGCCTCGGCCCCCTGATCGGGTCCCGGCCTTGCCCCCCGCTCGGGTCCCGGCCTTGGCCTGCCCCGATCGGGTCCCGGCCTCGGTCCGCCGACCGGGTCCCGACCTCGGTCCGCCGCTCGGGTCCCGGCCTCGGCCCGCCGGTCGGGCCCGGTCGGGCACCCGGGCGACGGGGAGTCGAGCGGACTTGCGTACCGTGGGGGGCGTGTACCGGTTCCTGAACACTCCCCGCTGGTGGGGGATCAACCTCTTCGTCCTCCTCGCGATCCCGTTCTGCGTCTTCATGGGGACCTGGCAGCTGGGCAAGTTCGAGGACCGCGTCGACTCCCACCAGGAGGCGGAGGAGCGGCCCGCCGCGAGCGCGGCGAAGGCCGAGCCGCTGGAGTCGCTGCTCCCGGTGGACAAGGAGACCTCGGGCCGCGCGGCCGAGGCGCGCGGCCGGTTCGGGGACCAGTTCCTCGTGCCGGGCCGCGAGCTGGACGGCCGGGCCGGGTCGTACGTCCTGACGCTGCTGCGGACGGACGGCGGCCGGTCCCTGCCGGTGGTCCGGGGCTGGCTCCCGGAGGGCGGGCGGGCGCCCGCCCCGCCGTCCGGCGAGGTCACGGTGGTGGGCGCGCTCCAGGCCTCGGAGAACCAGGGTTCGAAGGGCGTGAACGCGGCGGGCGGGCTGCCCGAGGGGCAGCTCGGCATGATCAGCGCGGCGTCCCTGGTGAACGTGGTGACGGACGACGTCTACGACGCCTGGATCACCCTCGCGGACTCCCCCGCCGGTCTCACGCCGGTCCCGGCGGCGGCCGCGGCGGGTACGGGTCTGGACGCGAAGGCGTTCCAGAACCTCGGCTACACGGCGGAGTGGTTCGTCTTCGCCGGCTTCGTGCTCTTCATGTGGTTCCGGCTCGTCCGCCGCGAGGCGGAGGCGTCCCGGGACGCGGCGCTGGGACTGTAGGTCCCGAAGTCCCGAGGTTCCGAGGTCCCGAGGTCCCGGGCGGCCCCGGCGCCCCGGCCTCGAAAGGCCTGGCCCCGCCCCTCAGGACGTGCCCAGGAGCCCCGTGCGGTAGACCGTGCCGGAGCAGGCGTCGGGGACGACAGCCGACTGGGAGGGGCCGCCGGGCTCCGCGGTGTGGCTGACGACGACGCTGCCGTCCGCCGGGCCGTCCGTCAGGACGAGCTGGGCCGCCGGGCCGCCGTCGGCCGGGCCCGGCTCCGGGCTGCCGCCAGAGCCGCCGGGGCCCGTGCCCCCGCTGGGCTCGGGGTTGCCGGTGGGCTCGGTCGGGGCGGGCGTCGGGGGCGGTGTGGTCGGCGGGTCCACGGGGGTGGTCGGCGTCGGGGTGGGGGTGGTCCCGGTCGTCGGACAGGTCTCGCTCGGCACCCAGACGAACTTCACCTCGTAGGAGCCCTTCGGCTCCAGGAGGAGCCGGGAGGCCTCCCGCGCGGCGCCGGGCAGTGCGCCGCCCGCGCCGCCGGAGGCGTGCCGGACCACCGTGATGCGCCCGGGGTCGGCCGCCCCCCGGGCCTCGAAGCCGACGGTCCCGGCGCCGTCCACGACACAGGGGGTGCCGGAGACGTTGACGACGCGGAAGCTGCCGTACACCCTGCCCTCGGCGTCGGGTCCGCCGGCCTGCGCGCCGCCGGCGCCGAGCTGGCCGGAGGCGCAGCGGTCGGTCCCGGGGGCGATCTCCTGCGCGTTCCCGGAGGCCTCGCCGGGCGCCCCGGCGTCGGCCTCCGGCTTGCCGGAGGAGCCGTCGGCGGCGCCCTCCCCGCCGGTCGGGCTCGGGGAGGCGCTGCTCGCGGGGGTCTGGGCGCTCCGGCCGCCCTCGACGCCGGTCTCGGTGCCGGTGCCGCCCTGGGCCTCCTCGCCGTGCCCGGCGTTGACGGGGCTGGCGGTGGTGGTCCCCTCCGAGGAGGCGACGTGCACGAAGGCGGGCACGGCCGTTCCGATGAGGACCGCGGCGGCCGCGGCGCCCACGACGGCCTGCCGCTTGCGGGCGCGGCGGGCGGGCACGGCGCGGCGCAGGTGCTCCAGCGACCCGAGGGAGGGTTCGAGGCCGTCCACGGCACCGTGGAGCATCCGCCGCAGCGCCAGTTCCTCGTTCCCGCCGTCGCCGCCGTCCTCGCCGGCACCGGGCTCGGTGTTCACCATGCGCTGTCCACTCAGATCGTCACGTTCGTCTCGGGCACGGGCTCCGGAGCCCCCGGTGACCTTACGGCCCCCGGCGCCCGTCCCGCGTTCCTCGGGCTCCCCGTGGTCCTCGGTGTGGTCCCCGGCTCCCGCCCCGGGGCCCTCGGCGGCCCCGGGACCCCGGTCGCGGCCCTCCGGCGCCACGCCGTCCTCCGGGGCGGTCCCCTCCTCGGGAGTCCTGCCCCGCTCTCCGGGCGTCCCGCTCACGACGCCGCCCCCATCGCGACGCGCAGCGCCGCGATGCCCCGCGAGCCGTAGGCCTTCACCGAGCCCAGGGATATCCCCAGCGTCTCGGCGACCTGGACCTCGGTCATGTCCGCGAAGTACCGCAGGACGAGGACCTCGCGCTGGCGCCGCTGGAGCCCCCGCATCGCCTTGATCAGGTCGTCGCGCTCCAGGCGGTCGTACGCCCCCTCCTCCGCGCTGGCCATGTCCGGCATCGGCTTCGTGAGCAGCTTGAGGCCGAGGATGCGGCGGCGCAGCGTGGACCGGGAGAGGTTCACGACGGTCTGGCGCAGGTAGGCGAGGGTCTTCTCCGGTTCGCGGACCCGCTTGCGGGCCGAGTGGACGCGGATGAACGCCTCCTGGACCACGTCCTCGCAGGAGGCCGTGTCGTCGAGGAGCAGCGCGGCGAGTCCGAGGAGCGACCGGTAGTGGGCGCGGTAGGTCTCGGTGAGGTGGTCGACGGTGGTGCCGACGGCCGGGGCGTCCTCGTCGCCGGTGCGGGGCGACGGGATGCCGTCCACCCGGTGGGACCGGGAACCGGTGGGCACGGGGGCGATCACCGGCATTCCGCCGAGGGCCCGCGGACGCCGGAACGGGGCGACGACGGGTCCGCGGACGGGGCCGGCGACGCCGCTCCGTACGGGGAGCAACGCCGTGCCCGCGCCGCGCAGCGGGGCGATGGTCGCGATGTCGAGTACCTCTGCCACGCCTGTTGGACACGCCTACCCCCGACAGGGTTGTACGCGCTCGCCGCCCTTTTCGACGGCGGGTTGTTCGTCCTCATGCGTAACCGTTCTCCCCCGATGCCCCGCTTTCACAGCGCGCCCGGCGCCACGCGCCCTTGGGTGCCCGCAGAGACGCGCCCCGCCCAACTACTGGTTGCAGCAAGGGGGAAGTGCATCGTCGTCCAGGACATCGCCGCAGTTCAAGGGATATCTGATGCCTTTTTGCTCACAGGTCGTTCACAGATCACACAAATCCGTGACACACGACTCCCCCCGGACGGACGGCCGGGGGGAGGCGCCGTACGGGGGGAGTCGCGAAAGGAACCGGGGGCCGGGCGGGGTCAGCGCCCGGTGCCCCCGTAGACCACGGCCTCGTCCGAGTCGCTGTCCAGGCCGAAGGCGGTGTGGACGGCGCGCACGGCCTCGTTGACGTCGTCGGCGCGGGTGACGACCGAGATGCGGATCTCGGAGGTCGAGATCAGCTCGATGTTCACGCCCGCGTCGGAGAGCGCGCGGAAGAAGTCCGCGGTGACGCCCGGGTTGGTCTTCATGCCGGCGCCGACCAGGGAGATCTTGCCGATCTGGTCGTCGTAGCGCAGCGAGTCGAAACCGATCGCGCCCTTCGCCTTCTCCAGGGCGTCGATGGCCTTGCGGCCCTCGGCCTTGGGGAGGGTGAAGGAGATGTCCGTGAGCCCGGTGGAGGCGGCGGACACGTTCTGGACGATCATGTCGATGTTGATCTCGGCGTCCGCGACGGCGCGGAAGATGGCCGCGGCCTCGCCCGGCTTGTCCGGCACGCCGACGACGGTGATCTTCGCCTCGGAGGTGTCGTGGGCGACACCCGAGATGATGGCCTGCTCCACCTTGGAGTCCCCTGTCGGTTCGTTGCTGACCCACGTGCCCTGGAGTCCGGAGAAGGACGACCGGACGTGGATCGGGATGTTGTAACGGCGCGCGTACTCGACGCAGCGGTGCAGCAGCACCTTGGAGCCGGAGGCGGCGAGCTCCAGCATGTCCTCGAAGGAGATCCACTCGATCTTCTTCGCCTTCTTCACCACGCGCGGGTCGGCGGTGAACACGCCGTCGACGTCGGTGTAGATCTCGCAGACCTCGGCGTCGAGCGCGGCGGCGAGCGCCACGGCCGTGGTGTCCGAGCCGCCGCGGCCCAGGGTGGTGATGTCCTTCTTGTCCTGGGACACGCCCTGGAAGCCGGCGACGATGGCGATGTTGCCCTCGTCGAGGGCGGTGCGGATCCGGCCCGGCGTGACATCGATGATGCGCGCCTTGTTGTGGACCGAGTCGGTGATGACACCGGCCTGGCTGCCGGTGAACGACTGGGCCTCGTGGCCCAGGTTTTTGATCGCCATGGCCAGCAGGGCCATGGAGATCCGCTCCCCGGCGGTCAGCAGCATGTCGAACTCTCGCCCGGAAGGAATCGGGGATACCTGTCCGGCGAGATCGATCAGCTCGTCCGTCGTGTCGCCCATCGCGGAAACCACGACGACCACCTGGTGGCCGTTCTTCTTGGCGTCCACGATCCGCTTGGCGACGCGCTTGATGCCTTCGGCATCGGCAACGGAGGAGCCTCCGTACTTCTGCACGACAAGGCCCACGTGCGCTCCTCGCTCAGTCTGTGCCGCAGCCGGCGCTGCGATCGGCTCAGTCTAACGAGGGAGTCGAAAACGCCTACGAGGTATCGCATGCTGAGACGACCCGCTCAGTACGTGATCACCGGGACGAAAACCCCCGGTCACCCGTCGGGGGCGGAGCGGCCCCGCGGCCTCAGGACTTCAGCGAGCGCAGCCCCAGCGGCCCCGCGATCTCCCGGATCATCACCCGGCCCGCCTCCTCCGCCAGGTCGTCGTCGCCCAGGTCCTCGTCCGTGTCGAGGCCGTCCAGGGCCGCGAGCGGCTGGTCGAGGCGGACGTGGGCGACGAGGGACTGGAGGGCGCGGAGGGTGGCCGAGGCGGTCGGGCCCCAGTTGGAGAAGTACGAGAACTGCCACCACCACAGGGCCTCGGTGGTCCGGCCCGCCCGGTAGTGGGCCAGGCCGTGGCTGAGGTCGGCGACGATGTCGGCCAGGTTGTCGGAGATCCGGGCCGGGACCGGGGCCTTGCGGGGCTCGTACGGGTCGAAGACCTCGGAGAAGACGTCGACCGGCTCCAGGAGGGCGGCGAACCGCTCGCGCAGGTCGTCCGCGTCCGGCTCCGGACCCGTGTCCGTCTCGTACCGCTCGTCCGGGACGATGTCCTCGTGGGCCCCGAGCCGCCCGCCCGCCAGGAGCAGCTGGGAGACCTCCAGGAGCAGGAAGGGCACCGTGCTGCCCGGCTCGTCGCCCTTGGCCACCTCGGTGGTCGCGACGATGAAGCTCTCGATGGAGTCGGCGATCTGGACCGCGAAGTCGTCGGGGTCCTGCGTGACGGAGTGCAAGGTGGGGTCAGACATGGGACTGCCTTCCTCGGAGCACCCACGCGTGGGCTGGGTCGTCATACATCCAGGTCGTCATACATCCAGGTCGTCGTACGTCCGGATCATGGCCACACGTCCGCGTCGTCGCCGTACGTCCGGGTCGTCGTCACACATCCAGCAGCCTCCTGCCCTCGAAGGCGCGGCCCAGGGTCACCTCGTCCGCGTACTCCAGGTCGCCGCCGACCGGGAGTCCGCTCGCGAGCCGGGTGACCCGCAGGCCCATGGGCTTGATCATCCGCGCCAGGTACGTCGCGGTGGCCTCGCCCTCCAGGTTCGGGTCGGTCGCGAGGATCAGCTCGGTGACCGTGCCGTCCGCGAGCCGCGCCAGCAGCTCGCGGATGCGCAGGTCGTCCGGGCCGACGCCCTCGATGGGGCTGATCGCGCCGCCCAGGACGTGGTAGCGGCCGCGGAACTCGCGCGTCCGCTCGATCGCCACGACGTCCTTGGGCTCCTCGACCACGCAGATGACGGTCACGTCCCGGCGGGGGTCCCGGCAGATGTTGCACTGCTCCTGCTGTGCCACGTTGCCGCAGACCGCGCAGAACCTGACCTTCTCCTTGACCTCCAGGAGGGCGTGCGCGAGCCGGCGGACGTCCGTCGGCTCGGCCTGGAGGACGTGGAAGGCGATCCGCTGCGCGCTCTTGGGACCGACGCCCGGCAGCCTGCCCAGCTCGTCGATGAGGTCCTGAACCACGCCTTCGTACAACGGAACGCCCTTCTCGGGTGTGCTTGATTCTTACGGTAGTGGCTGGGGCCGGGCCTTAGAAGTCCAACGGGAGCGGTGCCGTGGACGACCCCGCGTACGGGTCTCAGAAGCCGAGGCCCGGCAGGCCGCCCATGCCCTGCGCCAGCGGGCCCAGCTTGGCCTGCTGGAGCTGCTGCGCGTTGTCGTTGGCGGCCTGCACGGCGGCGACGATCAGGTCGGCCAGGGTCTCGGTGTCCTCCGGGTCCACCGCCTTGGGGTCGATCACCAGGCCGCGCAGCTCGCCGGAGCCGGTCACGGTGGCCCTGACCAGGCCTCCGCCCGCCTGTCCGTCGACCTCCGTGGCCGCGAGCTCCTGCTGCGCCCGGGCGAGGTCCTGCTGCATCTTCTGGGCCTGCTGGAGGAGCTGCTGCATGTTGGGCTGGCCGCCACCGGGAATCACGGTCACTCCTGAGGGTCGATGTGCACGGGTCGATGTGCACGGGTCGATATGTCTGGCTCGGTACGCCGAGCCTACGTGGTCCCCGCCCACCCTGCCTCCATCACTCTTTCGAGTGAGAAACTGCGGGCTCCTCTACCTGATCAACACCCCCTTGTGGGCGGAAATCCCGGGATTCCGGGCCCACCGCCCTCCATTCGGCGGTAGGAAGAGCAGGCACCACGTGCACCGCACGACACAGAAGGACACGAGCGACACGAGCGCCGAGCCGAGCAGAGGCGCTGGGCCGAACAGAGGAGTCCCCCGGTGAGCCAGCAGCCGGAGATGCAGCCGCCGGGGCACCCCGGGGAAGACGTCCGTCCCGAACCGACCGGCCGTCCCGGTCCCGGCGGCCGCGACCCGGGCGGCCGCGACCTGACCGGGCGGCCCTTCCCCCTGGGGGACTGGGGCGAGCCGGCGGAGCGGCTCGACGAGCTGTACCGCTGGGTGGAGGCCAACGCCCTGCGCACCGCCGAGTGGTACCTCTCCGACCGGGTCTGGAAGCGCCGCGCCGCCCGCCTCCTGCGGATCGGCACCACCGTCGGGGTGATCGCGGGCGCCGCGCTGCCGCTGCTCGACCTGACCGGGGTCGCGGCGGGCACGGCCGGCTGGGGCTACCTGTCGCTGCTGCTGGGCGCCGCCTGCATGGCCTGCGACCGGTACTTCGGGGTGACGTCGGGCTGGATAAGGGACGTGGCGACGGCGCAGGCGGTGCAGCGGCGCCTCCAGGCGCTCCAGTTCGACTGGGCCTCGGAGAGCGTCCGGGAGGTCCTGGGGCCCACGGAGGGCACGGCCAGCGAGGCGGCCGAGCGCTGTCTCGGCGTGCTGCGCCGCTTCTCGGAGGACGTGACGGAGCTGGTACGGGCGGAGACCGCCGACTGGATGGTCGAGTTCCGCTCGGGCCCGGCGCCGCTGGCGCTCCAGTCGGTCGGCGTGGTGCCGTCCCGGCCCGAGAGCGCCCCGCCGGCGGGCGGCCGTTTCCCGCTGCCGCCGGGGACCCGCCCGAACATGCCGCGCCAGCGTCCCCCGGAGGCCCGCTGAGGCCCCTCCGGGGGACGCCGACCTTCCGGAGGATCAGCTCAGGATGATCATCGAGCCCTGGGCCAGGCTCCGGGTCGCCGCCGCGTGCAGCCCCAGCCACACGTGCCGCTCCCGGGCGAAGGGCCCCTGGTCGTACGGGGAGGGGCCGACGGCCGGCTCCTCCAGGGCGGTCGGCCGCTCCGGCGGCAGCGGGGCGGCCGGCGGGTTCGCCGGGTCGATGCCGATCGAGGGCGCCACGAACTGGAGCTCGCGCAGCAAGCCGTGCGAGGAGCCGAGCGGCCCGCCGCCCTGCAGCAGCTCGTCGCTGGCGAGCGGCGCGGGGAAGTCGACCGGGACGTAGGCGCCCGCGTGGTCGTAGTGCCAGACCAGGTGCGACTGCTGGGCGGTCGACTCGAACATCTCCAGGAGCTGTTCGTAGTCCCCGCCGAGCTCGCCGACCGGCTCGACCGGCAGGCCGTGCACCTGGAGCAGGTAGGCGCGGCGCAGGAAGTGCAGGGCCTCGTAGTCGAAGCCGGCGACCGGGGCGACGTCGCCGGAGAGCCCCGGCATGTACGCGTAGACGGGCACGGTCGGCAGGCCCGAGGCGCTGAGGACGGCGTCGTAGGCGGCGATCTCTTCGGCGAAGGGGTTGTCGGGGCTGTGGCACAGCACGTCGACGAGGGGGACCAGCCACAGGTCACAGGCCAAGGGAGGCTCGCTCTCCGTCAGTTGCAGGGACGGCCAGGGTAGTCGGATCGTCCGACGACGCCCACCCGCTGAGGACCTGCCCCCGGAGCCGCCCCCTCAACCCGCCGGGCCCCGCCCGGGACGACGGCCGGACCCCGCCGCCCGGGAACCGCCCCGCCGGCTCAGGCCCTGTCCCGCCACCCGGGAACCGCCCCGCCGGCTCGGGCCCCGCCCCGCCGCCCGGAACCGCCCCGGCGCTCAGGCCCCGCCCCGCCGCTCGGGCCCCGCCCCGCCGCTCGGGCTCCGCCCCGGTGCTCAGGCCCGCCGCTCCAGGTCCTCCAGCCGGTCCGCCCACTCCAGCGCGTGCGCGTTGTAGGCCCGTACGACCGCCACGGCCGCCTCCGCGTCGCCGCGGGTGACCGCGTCGACCAGGTCCACGTGCCCGCTCCACAGCCACCCCAGGAGGTCCCGTTCGGAGCGCAGGTGGGGGACGGAGAAGACCCAGGCCTGGACGCGGAGCCGGTGCAGGAAGTCCGCGAGGTGGTCGTTGGCGGCGATCAGGCGCCCCAGCTCGTGCCAGTAGCGGATGTCGTACCCGATGAGGACGTCCAGGTCCCCGGCGCGGGCCGCGCGCGCGGCGGCCTCGCCCCGGCGGCGCAAGGAGACGAGCGCGACCCCCATGCCGGGCTCGGGGCCCCGGGGCGGGCACGGGAGGGCGGTGGCGCGGCGCCGGAAGATGCCGTCCACGACGAGCATCCGGGCCTCGACCATGCGCCGGTAGTCGTCCACGGAGTACTGGTGGACGCGGAAGCCGCGGTGCTGGTCGGAGTCGAGGAGGCCCTGCGCGCAGAGGTCCACGAGGGCTTCGCGCACGGGCGTGGCCGAGACGCCGTACTGCTCCGCGATCTGCTTGACGGTGAACTCCCGCCCGGCCTTGAGACGGCCCGCGAGCACCTCGTCACGGAGCGCGTCCGCGATCTGCCGACTGAGGGTGCTGCGGGTGACGGCTCCGCTCGCGGGCATGGTGGTGGGTCCCCTCCGTCCGGTTCCGGACACCCTAGTCCAGACGGAGGGAACCTCTCCGGTACGCGTGCGGGCCGTGGTCAGACGGTGTGCTCGTCGGCCACCGAGAGGGCCGCGTCCAGGGCCGCCAGGCCCTCCTTGGCCTCCGCCTCGGAGACGTTGCAGGCGGGGACGGCGTGGGTGCGGTTCATGTTCACGAAGGGCCACAGGCCGTGCTTCTTCGCGGCGGCGGCGAAGGCGGCCATGGGGGCGTTGGCCTCGCCGGACGCGTTGTACGGGACGAGCGGTTCGCGCGTCTCCCTGTTCCTGACCAGGTCGAGGGCCCAGAAGACGCCGAGGCCGCGGACCTCGCCGACCGACGGGTGGCGCTCGGCCAGCTCGCGCAGGCCGGGGCCGAGGACGGTCTCGCCGATGTGCGCGGCGTGCTCGACCACCTTCTCGTCCTCCATCACCCGGATCGTGGCGACGGCGGCGGCGCAGGCCAGCGGGTGCCCGGAGTAGGTCAGGCCGCCGGGGTAGGGGCGCTCGTCGAAGGTGGCGGCGATCTCGGCGCTGATGGCGACGCCGCCGAGCGGCACGTAGCCGGAGTTCACGCCCTTGGCGAAGGTCATCAGGTCGGGCACGACGTCGAAGTGCTCGGCGGCGAACCACTTTCCGGTGCGGCCGAAACCGGCCATGACCTCGTCCAGGACGAAGACGATGCCGTACCTGTCGCAGATCTCGCGGACGCCGGCGAGGTAGCCGGGCGGCGGGGTCATGATGCCGGCGGTGCCGGGCACGGTCTCCAGGATGATCGCGGCGATGGTCGCCGGACCCTCGAAGGCGATCGTGTCCTCCAGGTGCTGGAGGGCCCGCGCGCACTCCTCCGCCTCGGTGGTGGCGTGGAAGGGCGAGCGGTAGAGGAACGGCGCCCAGAAGCGCACGACGCCCGCGGAGCCGGTGTCGGAGGCCCAGCGGCGCGGGTCGCCGGTCAGGTTGATGGCGGTGGAGGTGGCGCCGTGGTACGAGCGGTAGGCGGAGAGCACCTTGGTGCGGCCCGTGTGCAGCCGGGCCATGCGGACGGCGTTCTCGACGGCCTCGGCGCCGCCGTTGGTGAAGAAGATCTTGTCCAGGTCGCCCGGGGTGCGCTCGGCGATGAGGCGTGCGGCCTCGGAGCGCACGTCCACGGCGAAGGCGGGCGCGAAGGTGGCGAGCCTCCCGGCCTGCTCCTGGATCGCGGCGACGACCTCGGGGTGCTGGTAGCCGATGTTGGTGTAGACGAGACCGCTGGTGAAGTCGAGGTAGCGGTTGCCGTCGTAGTCCCAGAAGTACGAACCCTCGGCGCCGGCGACGGCGAGCGGGTCGATCAGGCCCTGGGCGGACCAGGAGTGGAACACGTGGGCGCGGTCGGCGGCCTTGACGGCGGCTCCGGCCCGCGGGTCGGGTGCGGCGTGAGGGGTCATGCGGCCGAGGGTAGGGAACCGCAGGTGGGAAGGGCCATGGCCATCTTGTCCACCGAGACCGGGAGGGACGCGACACGTTGCCCCCTGGCCGTCTCTATTGACAGCATCCTGTCGAGATGACAGTCTTCTGTCATGACATCCGAGAGCGGCACCACCACCGTCCACCTCGCCGTCTACGACACCCTCGCGGACTGGGAGACCGGCCACGCCACGGCCTGGCTCGCCCGCGCGGGCCACACGATCAGGACCGTCGGCCCGGTCGCCGGCGAGCCCGTCACCACCCTCGCCGGAATCCGGATCGTCCCCGACCTGGCGCTGGACGACCTGCGCCCCGAGGACAGCGCCCTGCTGATCCTGCCGGGGGCCGAGAAGTACGACGAGGGCGACGAGCTGGCCCCGTTCGCCGCCAAGGCCCGCGCCTTCCTCGACGCCGGGGTCCCGGTCGCCGCGATCTGCGGCGCGACGGCGGGCCTGGCCCGCGAGGGCCTCCTCGACGACCGCCGCCACACCAGCGCGGTCTCCTTCTACCTGGCCGCCACCGGCTACCGGGGCGGCGAGCACTACGTCGAGGCGGACGCGGTGCGGGACGGCGACCTCATCACGGCGGGCCCGACCGAGCCCGTCGCCTTCGCCCGTGAGATCTTCGCCCGGCTCGGGGCGTACGAGGGGAAGCGGGACGCCTGGTTCCGCCTCTTCCACGACTCGGACCCGGCGGCCTTCGCCGAGCTGAACGGATGAGCCACGAGCCGCAGGACGCCCTGTCCCGCACGGCCCTGGGCGTCTTCCGCCTGAACGGCCAGTTCCTCGCCGTCTCGGAGAAGCTGGCCGAGCCGGCGGGCCTGACCGCCGCCTGGTGGCAGGTCCTCGGCGCCGTGCTCCCCGAACCCCTGCCGGTCGCCGGGATCGCCCGCGTCATGGGCATCACCCGCCAGAGCGTCCAGCGGGTGGCCGACCTCCTCGTACGGGAGGGCCTGGCGTCCTACGAGCCGAACCCGGCCCACCGCCGCGCCAAGCTCCTCGCCCCCACCGACGCGGGCCGGGCGGCGGTCCGCCGCATCGACCCGGGCCACGCGGAGCTGGCCGCCCTGCTCCAGCGGGAGCTGGGCGGCCCGGAGGCGTTCGAGGAGACGGTGCGGGTCCTGGAACGCCTCTCGAAGGCGGTGGAGGCGGTGGAGGAGGCCGGGCCCGGTCACCAGTAGGTGACCTGCCGGAGGTAGACGCACTCGTGCCGAGGCAGCACCAGATAGGTGAACATGCCGCCGGGCACGAAGGCGTCGTTCCCTCTGGGCCCCTCGCCCCGGTAAACGGATCCGTCCAGGTAGAACGCCTCGGCGGCCCTCACCAACTCGTCGGCCCGCTTCTCCACCTCGGCCACGAAGGCGGGCGGCGCACCACCGACGACATGTTCCTCGTCGGGGTCGTACTCCCAGCGCCAGCTCACTCGGACACCGCCCGCGCGGCCTCGTCCTCGACCGCACGGAGTTCGTCCATCGCGGCACGGAAAGCGGGATCGGCCTTGCCACCCGTGCGGTGGAGTGCGTCCAGTGCCGAACGGCGACGCGTGGAGAGGTCGTGCCTCCGCTCGATCTCCACCTCACGGGCCCAGACGTTCAGCCAGCCGTGCAGGGGGCCGAGCGTGTCGTGCTCGGCCGCCAGGGAGAAGGCCTCGTTCTTCTGCTGTTCCATCTCCGCCAGCCGGTGGGGGGCGATACGGGCGAGAGCGACGCGCAGCGCGTCGGGGGTGCGCTCAGGGCGCGGGATCAGCTCTCCGCCGTGCTCGGGCTCCGTGCTCACAGTGTCCTCCCAGGGGTCCCCCGCCAGCCTAGCCAGCGAAGAACTCCGTGACGGCGCTCCGCAGGAGCAGCGGGTGTACGAACCTGTCCGGGCCCGACGGCGGACACCGCCACGCGAGCGGCCAGGTCCGGCCGGTGAGGGCGGGCACGGGTACGTAGCTCACGTGCGCCGGTCCCGCGTTGAAACGGGTCACCCCGCGCGGCCACGCCTTGTGGGACGTCGTCCCCGGCGGGACCAGGAAGTAGACCCCGCGCCGCCCGTTCGCCTCGATGACGACCGGCCCCGGGTCGCCGCCGGTGAGCGCCTCCATCCAGTCGGCCAGCCGACGCCCGTCGTCGCCGTCCACTCGAACGGCGTCGAATTGTACGCCTGCCTTACGCAGTTGGAATCCGGAAACTGGAATCCAGTCCACGTTCACTTCCCGATTCTCTTCAATCACGGGGACATGTTCCCGCGCCGACGCTAGCGTTTTCCACGACTGCTGACGGTGCGTCGGCAGCCCGTCGACCTGCGCCAACCCAGCTTGAATGCAGTCGAATTGGGCGGAGAGCAGTTGAGACCGGTTGAGACCGGTTGAGTTCGAATGGGGAGCGCGATGACGCGAGCGGAGAACAGGGAACCGGTGGGTCCGGCGGCGCGGATGGCGGCTTCGCTGGCCAAGAGAATGCGTATGAAGAAAGGAATGACGCAGGAACAACTCGGGGCGGAGATGGGTTACACCGGAGCGGCGATCAGCGCGATGGAGCGGATGATCCAACCGGTGAGCGACGAAATGCTGGCGCAGCTCGAACAGGCGCTGAGCAGCGGGACGGGCATCTTCGAGGAGCTGCGGGAACTCGTACGGCTGGAGAAACTGCCGGAGCAGTTCCGCGGGTACGCGCCGATCGAACAGAAGGCGGTGGCGCTGTGGCTGTACGCGAACCATGTCGTCCACGGCCTCTTCCAGACGGAGGCGTACGCGCGGGCGCTGATCGCGGGCGGGTACCCGGAGCCGATGCCGGAGCGGACCGAGGAGCTGGTGATCGGCCGTATGGCTCGGAAGGCGCTGTTCGACAGGAAGCCCGTGTGCGAGATCGAGCTCGTCCTCGACGAGTCGGTGCTGAAGCGCCCGATCGGGAGCAAGGAGGTCATGCGGGAGCAACTGGAGTACTTGGCGGAGTGCGCCCGGAGGAGGAACGTGAACCTTCAGGTGCTGCCGCTAGACGCGGGGCTGAGCGGAGAGTACGCCGGTGACCGGGGAGAGTTGAACATCGTGGAGAGCCCTGCCCATGACCACGTGACCTTCCTGGAGATCCAGGGGGAGAGCCTGCTGATCACCGACCGGACGAAGGTGAGTACGCACCGGCAGCGGTATGCGAAGATCCGGGCACAAGCCCTGGATCCGCGCAGGTCGCTGGGCGTCATCGAGGAGTTGGCGGGAGTACGGAGATGAACGACACCCTGCAGTGGTTCAAGTCCAGCTACAGCGACAGCGGCGGCGGCAACTGCGTCGAGGTCGCCGCCTGCCCGCACGCCGTGCACCTGCGCGACTCCAAGCAGCAGGACGGCGGGCCCACGTTCGCCGTGGAGCCCGCCGCCTGGTCCGCGTTCGTCGCGTGGCAGAGCTGACCGTCAGCAGTACAGGTTCGCGCCGGTCGGGACGCCCAGGATCTGGGTGAACTGCTGGTACCTGGTGACCCGGCTCTGCACCTGGGCCGGGTTCTTCCCGTCGCACTCCAGCGCGCCGTTGATGGAGCGGATGGTCTGGCCGAAGCCCGCGCCGTTCACCATGGCGTTGTGGCCGGTCATCGTGCCGGGGCCGTTCTGGGTGTTCCAGTACCAGAGACCGGTGGACATGGCGACGGCCGGGTCCTGCTCGACCCGCCAGGGGTTGTTCAGGAGGTCGATGCCGAGGGCGTCACCGGCCGCCTTGTAGTTGAAGTTCCAGGAGAGCTGGATCGGGCCGCGGCCGTAGTACGCGGCCTGGCCGGCCGGGCAGCCGTAGGGCTGGTTCCGGTCGCAGTAGTGCGGGTAGTTGGCCGTGTTCTGCTCCACGATGTAGTAGAGCCCGGCGGTCTCGTGGGAGACGTTGGCGAGGAAGGCCGCGGCCTCCTGCTTCTTCACCGTGTCGCTGCCGGTGGTGGCGAAGGCCGGGTACGACTTGAGGGCGTTGACCAGGCCCGCGTACGTGTAGAACGGGTTCCGGTTCGGGAACATCTGGTTGAACTGGGCCTCGGAGACGACGAAGCCGTTGTTCTGGCCGCCGTCGTCACCGCCGCCGCCGGTGCCGCAGGCGCCCTCGTCGCGCCAGACGTCCGAGGAGCCGGGGCGCTCGTTCTGCGTCCACCACTTCGCGTACCAGTTGTGGCCGTTGTACGAGGCGGTCTTGCCGCCGGTGTAGACCGTGGAGGAGTTCCACGCCGTCACACAGGCGGGGGCCGCCCCTGCCGAGGCCGCGGGGAGCATGACGGCCACGCCTACGGCCGTACAGAGCGCGGCGAACAGCGTGAGCAACTTGCGGAGCATCGCTCGTCCTTCCGGGTGGGGGGGTCCGGGATCGGATGGGAAGGGCCAGCGAAGCGTGATTGGTCTGGACCTGTCAAGGTCTAGACCAGAAATCGTGACAGTGGTCCGGAGAGAGAACACCCCTCCCCGATATGCGAGTTCAGTCGAAGCGGATGTGCCGGGCCCCGACCGCCGCCCGGCGCAGGCGGGCGCGGAGGGCGCCGTCGGTGTCGGGGGCGAGGACGAGGCCGGCCGAGGCGGCGATGCGGTCCGCCACCTGCGGGACCGTCAGGCGGTCGGTGCGGACGTGCTCCGCGAACTCCTCGCCGCGCAACCGGTCCAGGCACAGGTCGAGCCTCGACACGGCGAAGCCCTCCCGGCGCAGCGGGGCGTCCTTCCCGCCCAGGGCCCGCACCGCGTGCCCGAAGCCGCGCTCGCGCAGCCGGCGCAGGACCGTCGCGCGCTCGGCGAGGAGCGCGAAGTGCCGCACGTCGTGGCCGGCCGCGCGCAGCCGCCCGACGGTCTCCTCGAAGTACCGGGGCTCCACGACCGTCATCGGCGCGATCACCACGCCCGGGTGCCTCCGCAGGGCCAGGTCCAGGACCTCGTACACGCCCTGCCGCCAGGCCGGGAGGTCCTGGAAGTCACCCCGGAGGCCCGGCGGCGCCATGCGGTGCAGGCCGAAGCCGACGTGCTCGGGGTCGCAGACGACGCTCCCCGGCAGCCGCCTGCGCAGCTCGTACGCGGTCTGCGTCTTGCCCCCGCCGAACGGCCCGTTGATCCAGATCAGCATCCCCCGACCCTAGGGCCCGTCCGACCCTGATCCGTCGGACAGGCCCCGGGGTGGGCGGTCAGATCAGGAGCACGATCCGGCCGGGGCGGTGGCCGGCCTCCGCGCGGCGGTGGGCCTCGGCGGCCGAGGCCAGGGGGACGATGTCCGCCGTCCGGGTCATCAGCTCGCGGGCGGCGACGCCGTCCAGGATCGTCTTCAGGCGGGCGGCGTCCGGGCGGGGGCGGATCGCGGTGACGTCGATGTCCCGGACCCGGTCCGGCAGCCGCTCGCCGGAGGCCGAGACGAAGGTCCCGCCGTCCCGCAGGGCGGGCAGCAGCGGGGCGCCGATGAGCGCGGCGTCCAGGACGGCCGCGACCCCCTCGGGGACGTGGGCGCGCACCTTGGCGACGACGTCCGCGGGGTCGCCGCGCGGGACCAGCTCCTCGGCCCCGAGCCGGAGCAGCTCGTGCCGGACGTCCTCGTCGGCGAGGGCGACCACCCTGTACCCCGCCGCGGCGGCGTGCTGGACGGCGAAGCGGCCCACCACCCCGCCGGCTCCGCTGATCAGGACCGGGGAGCCCTCGGGCAGGTCCAGGAGGTCGACGGCCTGGTCGGCCACGAGCGCGGAGAGCGGCACCGAGGCGGCCGTCGTGAAGTCCATGTCGTCCGGGATCGGCGCCAGCCACTCGGGAGCGGCGCGGATCACCTCCGCGTACGAGCCCTCGCCCGTCCCCTCCGACACCCAGGGGATGAAACCGGCCACCCGGGTCCCCTCGGGGAGGCCGGGCGCGGCGTCCAGGAGCACGCCCGCGAAGTCGAAGCCCAGGACGAAGGGCGGGGCCAGCTCGCCCAGGAAGGCGGCCCACTGCCCCGAGCGGATCCGCAGGTCCGCCTGGTGCACGGCGGCGGCCTTGAGCCGTACCCTGACCCGGCCCGGGACGTCGCCGGCCTCCGGTTCGGGGCGGTTGGCGATCCTGAGGACCTCGGGTCCGCCGTAGGAGATCACTTCGACGACGCGCATGGGGCACTCCTGTACCGCTCGTGTACTGCTCGCTCGCTCGCTCGCTTGCCTGCTTGCTTGCCTGCTCGCTCGCTTGCCTGCTCGCTTGCCTGCCTGCTCGCCTGCTCGCTCGCGGACTGCTCGTACGGAAGCCCCCTCGTGGCCATTACACAGAGGCTCCCCACCCCCGGCAACTGCTGATGACCCGCCCGCGCGACACCCCGGGAACGCGGCCGGAATCCGGCTTGCGGAAGGGAGAACTCCAGGTGACGGGTGGCGAAGCCCCCCACGGAACCGCACACACGTCCGTACCGTCGCGCGCATGGACTGGCTCACCTCCGAGAACCTCGTCGCCGTCGTCACCGCACTCATCGGCGTCCTGGTCTCGATCGGCGTCGCCTGGTACCAGTGGTGGGTGCTGCGCCAGCGGCGGATCGGCTACCGCATCCAGCTGGACACGGCCGTCGGCGGCGGGACGAACGGTGCCGATGCCGGCACCGGCACCGGCACCGGCGCGGCCGTGCGGCGCGGTTACTTCAACGCCAGCCCCGGCCTGGAGGACGCCACCCTCGTCCTGCTCAGGATCGAGAACGACGGGGCCCTGTCCGTCACCCGCGAGCACTACACGGACGGGGACGACCACGGGCTGACGGTGGAGTTCGAGGGGCGGCACGTGAAGGCGGTCGTCGTCACCGCCCCCGACCACCCCCGCCTCCTCAGCCACTTCCCCGAGTCCTGGACGGGCCCCGCGGAGGGCGCCACCAGCATCGCCCTGCCGAAGGTCCCGCTCAACCGGGGCGCCTACTACAAGCTGCTCGTCCTGCTCGCCGGCGGCCCGATCGGCGGCGCGGTCACGGTCGACGGCAGCATCACCGAGGGCCGCGTCCACCCCACCCGCAGCCTCACCCCCGACGACAAGCCGCCCGTCTTCAGCCGGGCCGCGCTGTCCGTCACGGTCCTCCTCACCGCGTGCGTCGTCGCCCTCGCCGCGATCATCGTCCGGGAGGAGGCCCCGCCGCCGATCGGCTGCGCCCGGGGCACCCTCACGGTCAGCGGCTCGACGGCCTTCGCGCCCGTCGCACGGCAGCTCGCGAAGGAGTACGAGAAGGACTGCGCGGGTGCGAAGGTGACCGTGGACGCGCACGGCTCGGCCACCGGCGTCCGGGAACTGGACGCCGCCGGGAGGAAGGCCGCCGCGGCGAAGGAGGCACCGCCCGCCGTCGTCGCGCTCTCCGACGGGCGCAAGCCGAACGGCCACCCGGAGCTGCGGGAGACCCCGGTCGCCGTCTCCCTCTTCACCCTCGTCGTGCACGACGGGGTACCCGTCGCCAACCTGAGCCGGGCGCAGATCCGGGGCGTCTACCGGGGCGACATCACCAACTGGAGCGCGCTCGGCGGCCCGAACCTGCCGATCCGGCTGGTGAGCCGGAACGCCGGCTCCGGCACCCGGGAGGTCTTCCAGCGCCGGGTCCTCGGGGAGAACGAACCGGCCCACTCCTCCCTCGACTGCGAGCACCGCGACGACCCCCGGGCGAAGGTGACCCGCTGCGAACTCGACTCCACCGAACAGGTCCTGGACACCGTCGCCCGGCTCCCCGGGGCCGTCGGCTACGGCGAACTGCGCGCGAGCGGCACCGTGAAGGGCCTGCACCGGGTGGCGATCGACGGCCGCGACGCCGACGTCGACGAGCTGGGCGCGTCCGACTACCCGTACCGGGAGATCGAGTACGCCTACACCTGGGGCGAGCCGCCGACCGGCTCCCTGACGGCCGGCTTCCTCGCCTACCTCACCCGGGGCGCCGGCCAGGACCTCGTCCGCCTCCACGGCCACCTGCCCTGCGCCACCCCGAAGGGGCTGCGGGTCTGCGGGGACGGGTGAGGCCCTCCCCCGGGGCGCCCGGGGCTGCCGAGGCCCCCGGGGCGCTCGAAGGGACACGGGGACGGGCCCCGGCCGGTCTGGCATGCTCTGACGACGTGGAGCCATTGAACGCGGAGGACCCGGAGCGCATCGGCCCGTTCCGACTGATCGGCCGCCTCGGGGTCGGGGGGATGGGCCGGGTCTTCCTGGCGCGCTCGGCCGGGGGCCGGACGGTCGCCGTGAAGGTGGTGCACGCGGAACTGGCCTCCCAGGACGAGTTCCGGCGCCGGTTCGCCCGCGAGGTCGCCGCCCTGGAGCGGGTCGGCGGCACGGGCACGGCCCCCGTCCTCGGCTCGGACACCGGCGCCGAGGCCCCCTGGGTCGCCGTCGGGTACGTGCCGGGGCCCTCGCTGCGGGCGGTGGTGGGCGACGCGCACGGGCCGCTGCCGACGGAGACCGTACGGACCCTGGCGGCCGGGCTCGCCCGCGCCCTCGGCCATATCCACGCCGCCGGGCTCGTCCACCGCGACCTCAAGCCCTCGAACGTCCTGCTGACCGTCGACGAGCCGCAGCTCATCGACTTCGGCATCGCCCGCGCCCTCGACACGGTCGCCGAGGGCGGCAACCTCACCACCACCGGGGCCGTCGTCGGCTCCCCCGGCTTCATGTCGCCCGAGCAGGTGCGCGGCGAGCGCCTGACGCCCGCGTCGGACGTCTTCTGCCTGGGCTCGGTCCTGGTGTACGCGGCGACCGGGCGCGCGCCCTTCGGCACGGCGGACAGCGGCGTCCACGCCACGATGTTCCGCATCGCCCACGACGAGCCCGACCTGACGGGCCTGCCGCCCGAGCTCACCGGCCTGATCCGGGCCTGCCTCGCCAAGGACCCGGCGGCCCGCCCCGCGACGGACGAGCTGGTCGGGACGCTCCCGGTCGCCGACCCCTGGCTCCCGGCGGACGTCCTGGCCCGCCTGGGCCGACACGCGGCGCGACTGCTGGAGGCGGAGGCGGGGACGGGGACGGGGGTGGCCCCCGGGGCCGAGGGCACTGGCCATACGGTCTCCGGGGGCTCCGGTCGTACGGCCTCCGGGGGCTCCGGCCGTACGGTCTCCGGGGGCTCCGGCCGTACGGTCTCCGGGGGCACCGGTCGTACGGCCTCCGGGGACACCGGCCGTACGGCCTCCGGGGAGCCGACCGGCGCCCCCGCCCCCGCTCCCGCCCACCCGACCGGGTCCACCGTCGCCCCGTCCCGCCCCCGGCGCCGCCGGGCCCTGCTCGCCGGCCTCACGACCCTCGCGGTGGCGGCCGCGGCCACCGCCGCGTACACCTTCTGGCCGGGCCCGGCCACCGGTACCGACGGGAAGGGCGAGCGGGGAACGGGCGGGACGGCCGCCCCCGCCCCCGCCGGGATCGTCCCGGCCGCCTTCCTCGGCGCCTGGGAGGGCGTGCTCCAGGGCGGCGAGGACCACCCCAGGGAGACCGTCCGCATCGAGATCACGCAGGGCCCGGCCGGCGCCAAGAACGCCGTCTACACCCAGGTGTCCGAGAACCGCCTGTGCATGGGACGCTCGCGGCTCGTCTCGGCCGACGAGGACGAGGTCGTGTACGGCGAGTCCGACGTGACGACCAGCGTGCCCGCCGCCCGCTGCACCCCGGCCGCCCACCAGACCCTCGCCCTGCGCTCCCCCGACGTCCTGGAGTGGACCTCGGGCGCCGCGAGGGCCACCTTCCGCAAGGCCCCCACCGGCACGTCCGTCGTCCCCGCCCGCTTCCTCGGGGAGTGGCAGAACGTCCCCCGGCCGGAGGTCTACGGCGACCAGGACGGGCGGTACGGCACGTGGGTGACGGTCACGCAGGGGCCGGTCGGGACGCGGGTCGTCCGGTTCCGGGACGTCTTCCCGCGCCTGGACGAGGAGGGCGCGCCCACCCCCGAGACGGTCTCCTGCGGCTCCACCGCCGTCCTCGGCGGCTCCGGGAACCTGCTGGTCGTCGGCCCGCAGGTGCGGGACCAGGGCGCCTGGGACCCCGAGTGCGCGGAGAACGGCTCCAGCTACCTCCAGGTCGTGCGGGGGAAGGGCGAGGACCGGCTCCTGGTGTACCCGATGGTCGACGCGGAGCCGGGCGAGTACCGGCGGCGTTCCTAGTCCTTCCGGAAAGCCGGAAAGCCGGAGCGCGCGAGGGCCCGCGCCCCGGTCGGTGACCGGGGGCGGGCCCTCGCACGTACTCCTTCTCCTTCCGGACGTCCTACAGGAAGGAGTTGATCTCGATCGTCTCGGTGCGGCCGGGGCCGACGCCGATGGCGGAGATCGGGGCGCCCGACATCTCCTCCAGGGCCTTCACGTAGGCCTGCGCGTTCTTCGGCAGGTCGGCGAAGGTCTTGGCCTTGGTGATGTCCTCGGACCAGCCCGGCAGCATCTCGTAGACCGGCTTCGCGTGGTGGAAGTCGGTCTGCGAGTAGGGCAGCTCCTCGACGCGCCTGCCGTCGATCTCGTACGCGACGCAGACCGGGATCTGCTCCCAGCCGGTGAGCACGTCGAGCTTGGTGAGGAAGAAGTCGGTCAGGCCGTTGACGCGGGTGGCGTAGCGGGCGATGACCGCGTCGAACCAGCCGCAGCGCCGGTCGCGGCCGGTGGTGACGCCGCGCTCGCCGCCGATGCGGCGCAGGTCCTCGCCGTCCTGGTCGAACAGCTCGGTCGGGAACGGGCCGGCGCCGACGCGGGTCGTGTACGCCTTGAGGATGCCGATGACGCGGCTGATCTTCGTCGGGCCGACGCCGGTGCCGGTGCAGGCGCCGCCGGCGGTCGGGTTCGAGGAGGTGACGAAGGGGTACGTGCCGTGGTCGACGTCGAGCAGGGTGCCCTGGCCGCCCTCGAAGAGCACGACCTTGTCCTCGTCCAGCGCGTTGTTGAGGATCAGGGTCGTGTCGGCGACGAACGGCTTGATCTGCTCCGCGTACTGGAGCATCTCCTCGACGATCTGCCCGGCCTCGATGGCCCGCCGGTTGTACAGCTTGGCGAGGAGCTGGTTCTTCCCCTCCAGGGCCGCTTCGACCTTCTGGGTGAGGATCGACTCGTCGTACAGGTCCTGGACCCGGATGCCGACGCGGTTGATCTTGTCGGCGTAGGTCGGGCCGATGCCCCGGCCCGTGGTGCCGATCTTGCGCTTGCCGAGGAACCGTTCCGTCACCTTGTCGAGGGTGACGTTGTACGGGGTGATCAGATGGGCGTTGCCGCTGATCAGGAGCTTCGACGTGTCGACGCCGCGTTCGTTCAGTCCGCTCAGCTCGGAGAGCAGGACCGCCGGGTCGACGACGACACCGTTTCCGATCACCGGGGTGCACCCCGGCGAGAGGATTCCGGAAGGGAGAAGATGCAGCGCGTACTTCTGGTCGCCCACGACGACCGTGTGGCCGGCGTTGTTGCCGCCCTGGTAGCGCACCACATAGTCAACGGATCCACCGAGCAGGTCGGTGGCCTTTCCCTTGCCCTCGTCACCCCACTGAGCACCGAGCAGCACAAGTGCGGGCACAGGCGTACACCCCTTCCGGGTGGGGCATGTCCAAGGTCAGGGGGCGTACGCCGCCTCACCGGTGTGCCCCGGAATAGACGAAGCCCCTGGCGCAATAGCGCAAGGGGCTCTTGCACAAAGATGCTACCCGAGGAAGGACCGAGGTGTCGGATCACGACCAGCTGCTGGTCATCGTCGACCCGGTCGCCCGCCGAAGCGACGGCGAGTCCGTACGGATCGCGAAGGATGTCCTGTCCGCCGGCGCGAAGGCGAAGATCTGCCTGCCGGACGGCCCGGAGGAATTCTCCCGGGCCCTGGCCCGGCGCGGCTCCCGGCGCCCCGTGCTGCTCGGGGACGACCGGGCCCTGCTGCGCGCGGTGACCCTGCTGCACCGCGAGCGGGACCTCGCGGAGGGGGCCCTCGCCCTGGTTCCGATCGGCGCGCCGGAGGCCCTGGAGGTCGCGCACGCGCTCGGCGTGCCGTCCTCCACCCCGGCGGCGGCGCGGGCGGCCCTGGAGGGGGCGGTGCGCCGCCTGGACCTCCTGGTGGACGACAGCGACGGCGTCGTCCTCGGGGACCTGCTGGTCCCGGCCGTCCCGGTCCCGGCCCCGGCGGCCCCGTCGGTCTGGGGCACCTGCCGTTCCCTGGTCCGCACCCTGGTCCCCCCGGCGGTCCGCACGCACCCCCTGCGGGTGGAGGCGGACGGCGTCCTGCTCGCGGACGTGGACGCCCCGCTGGAGGCCCTGACGGCCCGCTCGGTCGCCGGCGCGGCCGAGGTGACCGTCCGTCCCCCCGCCGCCCCGCCCCGCCGCACCACCGCCCGCACCCTCACCGTCTCGGGCCCGGACTTCCGCTACCGCGCGGACGGCCGCCTGACGGGCCCGGTGCGGAGACGGACGTGGACGGTGCGGGAGGGGGCGTGGGGGTTGCGGCTGCCGAGGGGGTGACGTCGGGGAGGGGTGTGGGGGCGCGGCTGCCGGAGGTGTGACGTCGGGGAGGAGGTGACGTTGCCGGGGGCGCGCAGGGAATCCCGTACGGGGAGCGGATAGCGTCCTGGAAGGGGACACCACGGGGGCCGTGATGACGTATGCGCTGGACGGGGCGGAGACCGCCGAGGCACTGGAGCGGTACCGGCGGCGGGCCGAGGGGTCGCTGGCCGGGGGCCTCCTCCTGCTCCTCGCGGGCGCGCTCTTCGCGTTCCGGCCCGGCTCCGCCGGGATCGCCGCCGTGCTCGCGTGGCCCGTCACCTTGGGCGTCATGTTCGCCCTCGTCGGGGCCGGGTCCCTGGTGATCGCCCGCAGGATGCGGGCCGTCCTGGTCGCCGGGGAGTGGTCGGCGCACACCGCCGTACCGGTCGCCCGCCGCCTGCACTCCCCGGCGGTCGTCCTGGGCTCTCCGGCGACCGGCGAACTGTGGCCGCTCACCGTCGTGGCCGTGCGGTGGCGGCAGGACGCGGCCGAGCCCGGCCCCGACGGCGTACTGCGCTGGTGCGGCGACCCGCGCACGGGCGGGGTCCTCGCCCATCCGGACAGCGGGAAGCTGTTCTGGGCGAAGCCGGTACGGGGCGGGGCCGCGCGGCGCCGGGTCGTACGGCGGGCGGAGGCGCGAGGGCTGCCGGCCCTGGCGGCCCCGACCGGTCCACGGCCGGCCGGAGACGGCACCGCGCCCCTGCCGAGGCCCCGGACACGCCCTCCGCCCGCTGCTGCGCCCCGGTCTAGCGCGGGAGCCCCGGGAAGACCGGCGCGTCCTACGGGCGCGATGGGGTGAAACGGGACAGCCGGAAGGCCTCGCCGGGCGAGCCGGCCCTCACACCTCCACCACCAGCTCCTCGAACCCCCTGATCACGTACCCCGGCTTCCGCACCGGCTCCGAGACCAGGCGCAGCCCCGGTGCCCGCCGCAGGAGCTCCGCGAAGAGGGTCGTCAGTTCCAGGCGGGCCAGGGGGGCGCCCAGGCAGTAGTGGATGCCCGCGCCGAAGGCGAGGTGGGGGTTGTCGGGGCGGGTGAGGTCGAGGGTGTCGGCCGTGGGGCCGAAGCGGGACGGGTCGCGGTTGGCCGAGCCGAGGAGGAGGGCGACCTCCGAGCCCCGGGGGATCAGCAGGCCGTCGAGTTCGACGTCGTCCAGGACCCAGCGCTCGAACATCTGGAGCGGGGTGTCGTAGCGCAGGAGTTCTTCCACAGCTGTGGACAAGTTTTCGAGACGTGGACGGACGCCCTCCTGGAGGAGGATCCGCCAGCCGTTGACCGTGGTGTTCACCGTCGCCTCGTGGCCCGCGTTCAGGAGGAGCACGCAGGTCGAGATCATCTCCTGCTTCGTCAGCTCCCGGACCCCGAGGAGGGCTGTGATCAGGTCCTCTCCCGGATCCTTGCGGCGCCTCGCGATCAGTTCGCGGAGGTAGGCCGAGAACGCGAGCGACGCCTCCACCGCCCGCCCCGCCGTCTCCTCCGACGGGTTCGGCTCGAACATCCCGCAGATCGCCGCCGACCAGGGCCGCAGCCGGCCCCGCTCCTCGTCCTCCTCCGGGATCCCCAGCATCTCCGCGATCACCGCGACCGGCAGCGGTTCCGCCACCAGCGCCTGGAGGTCGCCGCCGCCCGCCGCCAGCAGGTCCCCGACCAGACCGGCGGCGAGGCGCCGTACCGTCGGGGCCAGGTTCTCCACCGTCCTCGGCGTGAACGCCTTCGAAACCAGGCGGCGGATGCGGGTGTGGTCCGCGCCCTCCAGGTCCAGGAGCCCGTGGTCGTTCAGGGTGTGGAAGGGCTCGTGCGCCGGGTCCGGCGCCTCCCGGCCGAACTCCTCGTGCGTGAAGCGGTGCGTGTACGTGCGGCCCAGGCGCCGGTCCCGCAGGAGCGCCGAGACGTCCTCGTGGTGCGGGACCAGCCACTGGCGGGTCGGCTCGTGCCAGTGGGCGCGGCCCGCCGCCCGCAGCTCGGCGTAGGCGGGGTAGGGATCGGCGACGAACTGCGGGGACCAGGGGTCGTACGCGGGGGTGTCCATGGACCGACGCTAGGGCCTGCCCGGCGGAACAGGGTCGGACAGGCCGCGGCCGTCTGGTGCGGTGGCCCGCAAGGCGCCGGAGCGGGTCGACAGCGGAGCTGTCGGGGCGTTTCGGCAACGCGGCGAGGTGCCGTGCCGGGCGTCGCGGCCCCGGCCGCGGTCCGCCGGACAGGCCCTACCCGCCGACCCGTACCAGCCCCGCCTCGTACGCGAACACCGCCGCCTGCGTCCGGTCCCGCAGGCCCAGTTTCACCAGGATCCGGCTCACGTGCGTCTTGATCGTGGACTCCGCCACGACCAGGTGGTCCGCGATCTCCGCGTTCGACAGGCCCTGCGCGATCAGCACCAGGACCTCCGTCTCGCGCTCGGTCAGCTCCCCGATCTGCGCCGTCGCCGGCAGACGCGGCGATGCCCCCGGCGCCTTCGCGAACTCGGTGATCAGGCGCTTCGTGACGGTCGGCGCGAGCAGCGCCTCGCCCGCCGCGACGACCCGGACCCCGTCCGCGAGCTGCCGGGCCGAGGCGTCCTTGAGCAGGAAGCCGGAGGCCCCGGCGCGCAGCGCCTGGTACACGTACTCGTCCAGGTCGAACGTGGTCAGGACCAGCACCTTCGCGTCCGCGTCGGCCGCCACGATCTCCCGCGTGGCCTCGATGCCGTTCAGCTCCGGCATCCGGATGTCCATCAGGACCACGTCCGGGCGCAGGGCCGCCACCTGGGCGATCGCCTCCCGGCCGTTGACCGCCTCACCGACGACCTCGATGTCCGGCATCGCGCCCAGCAGGACCGAGAAGCCCTCCCGGACCATCATCTGGTCGTCGACGATCAGCACCCGGATCACGACACGGCCTCCTCACGGCTCACGGGGACGAAGGCCGCCACCTCGTAGCCACCGTCCTCGGTCGCCCCGGCCGTCATCTCACCGCCCAGCATCGTCACACGCTCCCGCATCCCGGTGATGCCGTGGCCCGCCCCCGGCGACGGCTTCACCAGGCCGCGCGCCGGACCGTTGGCGATGCGCAGGCCCAGACCTCCGAGGACGTACGACACCTCGACCTTCGCCGCCGCGCCCGGCGCGTGCCGCAGCACGTTCGACAGGGCCTCCTGGACGATCCGGTACGCGGACAGCTCCACGCCCTGCGGCAGCTCGCGCACCGCGCCGGTCACCGTCTTCTCGATGTCGAGTCCGGCCTCGCGGACGTTCGCGACCAGCGCGTCCAGGTCGGCCAGGGTCGGCTGCGGGGCGTCGGGCGCCTCGTAGTCCTCGGCCCGGACGACCCCCAGGATGCGGCGCAGCTCGGTCAGGGCCGCGACCGCGTTCTCCCGGATGGTGAGGAAGGCCTGCTCCAGCTCCGGCGGCGGGTTCTCGACCCGGTACGGCGCGGCCTCCGCCTGGATGGCGACCACCGACATGTGGTGGGCGACGACGTCGTGCAGCTCCCGGGCGATCGTGGTCCGCTCCTCCAGGAGCGTCCGCTTCGACCGCTCCTGCGCGGTGACCGTCTGCTGCGCGGTGACCTCGCGGTCGGCCTGGCGGCGGATCTGGAAGACGGCGACGGTGAGCAGGACGAGCGCCGAGACGAAGAGCATCGGCACGGAATCGGAGCCGCGCCCCGCCCCCAGGAACATCTCCGTGAAGAGGCAGAAGCCCGCCGTCACGAGCCACATCCACACCCCCGTGCGGGGGCGGGTGCGGGCGGCCACCACGGCGAGGACCACCAGGTGGGAGAAGAACGTCGTGTGCGACCAGGGCCAGCCGCCGTCGTAGTCGCTGAGGTAGCCGATGAAGGGTGCCGAACCGAGCGAGGCCCAGAAGGCGAGGACCGGCCGGACCAGGGTGAGCAGCACGATCGCGGGCGGCGCGCAGGCGACCACGAGTGTCAGCGGAGCGAAGTGGGTGTCGACGCTCTCGTACCCTGCGGCGAAGGCGATGAAGGCCGCGAACGCGACGACCGCGTGCGGGAAGAACCCCGCGCGGGCCCGTATCCGCTTCGGCAGGAGGCGTGCCAACCGGCTGGTCGCCTCCACGGGTGCCAGCGGCCGGTAGGCCAGGGCGTCGTCGAAGAGCTCCTGGCGCAGCCCGCCGAGGACGGCCTGGACCAGGTGGAACTCGGGGGCCCGGCTCGTCCCGGGGGTCTGTGTCTGAGTCACGCCGATTACGGTACGGGGACCGCCGGAGCGGGTCGTCCCGCTCCGTACGGATCCTTCCCCGTCCGCCCTGAGTACTACGAAGGGCCCCGGGACCCCCCATGGGGGTCACCAGGCCAGCTGGGCGATCTCCTCCGCCACCACCGCGCACGCGTCCGTCGCCGGGTCGATCGGCGGGAAGTGGCCGGTCTCCTCCAGGAGCGTCAGGCCGACCGTCTCCCCCGCCTTCGCCGCCGCCTCCGCGTACGCGTCGGCCACCGCGTACGGCACGACCACGTCCTCGCGGCCCTGCACGACGGTGGTCGCGATGCCGGTCGGGAGGAGGAGGGCCGGGTCGGCGGAGGCAGCGCGCTCCCCGTACGCCTCCGGCCCGCCGAGGAGCTCGGTGACCGCGCCGCCGCACACCCCCAGCTCGACCGCCCGCGCGAAGTGGGCGATCGGGGCGAGGGCGACGACCCCGCGCAGCGGCGGCGGCTCGGGCAGCCGCCACGGGGAGCCCGCGGGCAGGACGTGCCGGGCGGCGGCCCACAGGGCCAGGTGTCCGCCGGCCGAGTGCCCGGTGAGCACGATCCGGCCCGTGTCGGCCTGCGGCAGGTGCACGGCGGCCAGCTCCGGTACGGCGTCCAGGGCGGCGGCCACGTCGTCGAAGGTCTCGGGCCAGCGCCCGGCGACCGGGGACGTGCCGCCCTGGCGGGGCAGGCCGCCGCCGCGCCGGTACTCGACGCTGGCGACGGCGAAGCCGCGCCGGGCCAGGAAGTCCGCGAACGGCGACAGGTGCGCCCGGTCGTACGGCGCCCGCCAGGCGCCGCCGTGCAGGGCGACGACCAGCGGGGCCCGGACGCGCCCGTCGCGCGGGGCGTAGAAGTCCACCACCTGGTCCGGGTGGTCGCCGTACGCGGCGGTGGCGTCCGGGGCGACGACCGGGTGCGAGAAGGCCGACGCCTCTTCGGCGGCGTCGCGCGCGGCGGGATCCATGGCTGTTCCAACCTCTCGGGTACGGGGCCGAATTGGCCTGACCTGCGGGGACGGTACCAGGACCGGAGCCCCGCGGATCAGGTGATCATCGGACCCTCGTACCCGTTACGCGGCCGGCACGTCCGCCAGGACCTCCGCCAGGACCCGCGCCGCGCGCTCCGCGTCCGCGAACCCGACGTACAGCGGTGTGAAGCCGAACCGCAGGACGTCCGGGCGGCGCAGGTCGCCCACGACCCCGCGCCGGATCAGTTCGGCCATCACGGCCGGGGCCCCGGCACAGCGCAGCGCGACCTGGCTGCCGCGCTCGCCGTGCGCCTCGGGCGTGATCGACGCGACTCGGCCCTCGGGGACGTACGCCCAGACGCACTCCAGGAAGAAGTCCGTGAGGGCGAGGGACTTGGTCCGCACGTCCTCGACCGCGACCCCGTCCCACACGTCCAGCGCCGCTTCGAGCGCCAGCATGGAGAGGATGTCGGGGGTGCCGACCCGGCCCCGCACGGCGCCCGCCGCCGCCTCGTAGCCGGGGGTCATGGCGAACGGGTCGGCGTGCGAGTTCCAGCCGGGCAGCGGCGAGTCGAAGGCGGCCTGGTGGCGCTCGGCGACGTACAGGTAGGCGGGCGAACCGGGGCCGCCGTTCAGGTACTTGTACGTGCAGCCGACCGCCAGGTCCACCCCGTGGGCGTCCAGGCCGACGGGCAGGGCGCCCGCGCTGTGGCACAGGTCCCAGACGGCGAGCGCGCCCGCCGCGTGCAGGGCGGCGGTGACGCCCGGCAGGTCGTGGAGCCGGCCGCTGCGGTAGTCGACGTGGTTGACGAGCGCGGCGGCCGTGCGCGGGCCCGCCGCCTCCGCCATCGCGGCCGGGTCGAGGGGCACGATCCGGTGACCCGTCATCCGCGCGGCCGACTCCGCGATGTACCCGTCCGTGGGAAAGGTCGAGGCGTCCACCAGGATCTCGTCGCGTCCGTCGCCCGCCAGACGGGCGGCGGCGACGACCGCCTTGAAGACGTTCACGCTGGTCGAGTCGCCGACCACGACCTGCCCGGGGCCGGCGCCGACGATCGGCGCGATGCGCTCGCCGATCCGCTCGGGCGCGGTCCACCAGCCGGACTCGTCCCAGGAGCGGATGCGCAGCTCGCCCCACTCGCGGGTGAGGACGTCGGCCATGCGGGCGGGGACGTGGGCGGGCAGCGCGCCGAGCGAGTTGCCGTCGAGGTAGACGGTGTCCGCGTCGAGGGCGAACTTCTCGCGGTGCTTGGCCAGGTCGTCGGCCGTGTCGAGGTCCCGCGCGCGGGTCATGAGGTCGTTCTTGAGATCGCTCTTGAGATCGTTCTTGAGGGCGTCAGACATGGCTGCGGGCCGTCCAGAGCTCGGGGAACACGTTCTTCTGGGCCCGCTTCTCCAGCCAGGCCACGCCGGCCGAACCGCCGGTGCCGGTCTTGGCGCCCATCGCGCGCCGGGTCGCCACCAGGTGGTCGTTGCGCCATCGCCAGACCAGCTCGGCCACGTCGCTCAGGGCCTCGCCGAGCCGGACCAGCTCGCCGTTCTGGTCGGGGTCGGCGTAGATCCCGGCCCAGACCGCCTCGACCTCGGGCGAGGGCTCGTACCGCTTCGCCAGGTCGCGGCCCAGGACGGCGGCCGGGACGGGCAGGCCGCGCCGGGCGAGCAGGCCGAGGACCTCGTCGTACAGGCTCGGCTCGTGGAGCGCCTTCTCCAGCTCGGCGTGGACGCGGGGCGCGCCCCGGTGCGGGACGAGCATGGACGCGGACTTCTCGCCGAGCAGGAACTCCATCCGCCGGTACATCGCGGACTGGAAGCCGGAGCCCTCGCCGAGCGCGCCCCGGTAGGAGTTGAACTGGGCGGGGGTGAGCTGGGCGAGCGGGTGCCAGGAGTGGTTCAGGGCCTCCAGCTCGCGCACGGAGCGCTTGAGCGCGTCCATGGCGACGGGGACGCGGTCCTCGCGCAGGGCGCGGCTCGCGGTCTCCCACTCGTGGACGATCACCGTGAACCACAGCTCCATGACCTGGGTGGTGACCAGGAAGACCATCTCGCCGGGGTCGTCCGAGCGGAGGTGCTGGAGGTGGGTGAGGACGTCCGCCTGGACGTAGTCCTCGTACGGCGTCGTGCCCGCGAAGTCGAGGTTCGGGGCGTCGACGGCCGCGTCGGCGCCGGAGGCACCGGAGGCGCCGGAAGAGGCTCCGGAGGCGCCGGAAGAGGCTCCGGAGGCACCGGAGGTCTCGGGCTCGGGAGAGGCCCCGGAGGCGCCGGGGTCGGGGGAGGCCCCGGGGGTGTCGGGAGAACCCGGGAAGGTGGACATCTCTGTCTCCTCGGTACGTTCTACCGGGTAGCGGTCCGCTCGCACCGTGCGGCACCTCGTGCGGCACGGGAGCTCCGGTCCCCTCGGGAGGCGCGCTCCGTCGCGCGCCGTCCCAACCGCATCATGGCACGATCGGCCCCGTGATGTAGCTCCCGTCTTCGTCATACGGATAAGCGTTCGAAACGCAGCCGTCCAGGCCCTTGATCTGCTGCATCATCGCGGGCGCGGGCTTCCCCGGCCCCGAGCAGGCCATGTGCTGCCGGATGCCGATCTCGTGCCCGACCTCGTGGTTGATGATCAGGTGCCGGTACTCGGCGGGCTCGCCCGCGAAGGTCGGGGAGCCGAGCATCCACCGCCGGAGGTTCACGACCACGCCCTCGGTGGTCTCGCAGTTCAGCTCGCCGCCGGTGTCCAGGCCCTCGCGCAGGCAGAGCGCGTCCGCCGTGTCGGGAGTGGCGATCCGGATGACGAAGTCGGCCTCCTCGCCCTCGGAGACCAGCTGGAACCGGCCCCGGCCGTGCGCGGCCCAGCCGCGCGGATGGGCCAGGATCCCCTGGATCTCCGCGGCCGTCTCCGCCGCCCGCAGGCCGGTGCCGTCCTCGACCTCGACCCGGTAGCGGCGCAGCTCGCCGCTCTCTCCGGTGGGGGCGCCGGAGGCCCGGGCGGTGGTGAAGGTCCCGGGGCCGGTCTTCGGCACGCCGGGCTTCTTCGCGGTGCCCCCGAACGTCGGCTTCGGCTTCGGCGCCGGCTGCGGTGTCGCGGTGGGGGCCGGCACCGGTTTCACGGTGGCCCCGGGCGTCCGGTCCGGCCGGGGCGGCGGGACCGGCCGCGCCGTGGCGGGCCGGGAGGCGGGCGGGGCGGGCGCCGGGCCCGCGCCCCGGTCCGCCACGGCCTCGGGGCCGGGCGCGGGAAGGGCCGGAGCGGCGGTCGTGTCGTCGGTCGCCCCGCCGTTGAAGTGGGCGAGGGCCGCGCCGCCGCCGAGTGCGAGGGGCGCCAGGAGCAGGGCGGGGAGGACGAGCCGGCGTACGGGACCGCGCCCGCCCCCGCCCCGTCGGCGGCTCTGCGCCCGTCGCCGTCCTGCGGGTGCGGCACGTTTGCCCACGACAGACTTCTCCCCTGCTTCGGCCGGTGTGGGGGAAGAGGGAGTGGGGCCTCGGTACCGGCGTTCGTCGGTGCTGCGGTTCCGGGGATCGTACCGATCCCTTTCGAACAGACCCGAAAATCGCGGGGGCGGTTCCGAAAAGGCGCAGGGATTCGAAAGGCGTCGGGTTCGAAAAGGCGTCGGGGCGGCGGCCGTTCGAAGACCACCGCCCCGGGGATCCGCCGGTGCGAGGGACCGCCCCTGCCAGGGACCGCCTGTGTCAGGGACCGCCCATGTCAGGGACCGCCCCTGCCAGGGACCGCGCGTGTCAGCCGAGCGTCTCCGCCGCCGTCTCCGAGGAGTCGCGCAGGAAGGCCGTGCAGCGCTCGTACTCCTCCTTCTCCCCGATCTCGCCGGCCGCGCGGGCCAGGGCGTGCAGCGCGCGCAGGAAGCCGCGGTTCGGCTCGTGCTCCCACGGGACCGGGCCGTGGCCCTTCCAGCCGTTGCGGCGCAGGGCGTCCAGACCCCGGTGGTAGCCGGTGCGGGCGTAGGCGTACGACTCGACGACCCGGCCGCCCTCGAAGGCGTCGTCGGCGAGACGCGCCCAGGCGAGCGAGGAGGTCGGGTACTTCGCGGCGACCTCCGCCGGAGCCGTGCCGCTCGCGAGCAGTTCGCGCGGACCCGGTTCGTCGGGCAGGTGGGTGGGGGCGGGTCCCCCAAGCAGGTTCTCGTGGATGGCCATGGGCCCAGTCTGCCTCAGCGGCACGGCCCCGGTCCGCCCCGCCCGGGGCACGACGAGGCCCCGCCCGCCGAATCCGAGGAGACGGGGGACGGGGCCGCGGTGCGACGGGGCCGGCGGAGCCGACGGGTCAACGGGTCAACGGGTCAACGGGTCAACGGGTCAACGGGTCAACGGGTCAACGGGTCAACGGGTGATGTTGAAGTACTTCCATCCGCCGTAGACCGTGGTGTTCACGTTGTCGCCGGACAGTCCGTCCACGTACGCCGTACGGACCCGGGCGCGGACGCCCTCCGCTCCGGCGCCGTCGAACAGGATGTACGCCATGCCGTTGTTGTTCAGCCGGACGTAGCCCTCGGAGCCCGCGTACCAGGCGCCCGCGTACCAGACCTGGAGCTCGTACTTGGTCTGGCGGCCCGGGAACGAGTTGTGCCACGCGGAGACCAGCACGTCGGCGCTCTGGTGGTACGTCTGGTACGAGGTGGAGCCGATCTTCGTCCACTTGTAGTGCCGGGACAGCGTGGTGCTGACGCCGGCCCGGGTGTACACGGTGGACCCGGTGTGGGCGCTGCCGGAACGGGTGTCACCCGCGAAGGACGCGGTCACCCGGGTGTCGCGGGTCATGTTGAGCGTCACCGACAGCTTGCCCGCCGAGTTGACCGTGCCGCGCTTGAGCAGCCGCTTCGGGTCGGGGCCGTACGGGTCGGCCCAGATCTCCACCACGCGGTTGCGGTGCGTCCAGCCGAGGTACGCCGTGTACGTCACCGTGGTGTTGTGGTTGACGGTGCGGTTGTGCTGGTCGAGGAGCAGCGTGGACTTGAACGGGGTCACATTGACGACCGCCGAGCCGCTCGCGCCCGAGTGCGTGGCGTCGCCCGCGTACGCGACCTTGTACGTGACGTTGCCCGCCGCGTACGGGGTCTCGGTGAAGGAGAACGTGCCGTTCGCCCCGAGCGCCCTCGTCCCGAGCACCGTGCCCTTGGGGTACTCGGCGTCGTACCGCGTCACGGTGAGCGGCGTGCCGGCCGGCAGCGGCAGGGTCGACGCGACCGTGCCGGAGACGGTGATCGGCTTGAGGACCGCCACGGTGGCCGGGACCTTCACGGTGACCACCGGCGCGGACAGGGTGGGCGTGTCCAGGACCTGCAGGCGGGCGTTGCCGCCGCTGGCCGTGGTCACCGCGAACAGGCGCTTGCCGCCCGGCTCCCAGCCGAGGGCGCTGTGGCCGAGGCCGTCCCCGCCGCTGCTGTTGCCGGTGCTCGGGAAGTCGTACTGGCGCACGGCCTTCGTCTCGCCCGGCCGGTAGACGAACACGTCCGGGGCGTACGCGGCGTCGGACCCCGCCGCCACGGTGCCGTCGGCGGCGACGGCCACGGCGGCGCCGTGGTAATCGCTGGCGTAGGAGGGCAGTTCGGCCATGTCGGAGGCCCGCCACACCCGGTGGCGGTTGCCGGCGGTGGCCGTGATGATCTTGTCGCCGTCCGGGGTGAAGGCGAGGTCGTTGGCCATGCCCACCGAACCGACGCTCGCGGGGACGCGCGCGGTACGGGTCGCGGTGCCCGTGGACGCGTCGTACGTGCCGAGTTCGAACCGGTGGTAGTACGAGGACATCGCCGCGAAGACGTTCGGGTCCGCCGGCGAGGCGACGAGCCTCGGGGCGCCCGAGTAGTTCGCCTCGGCGTCCTGGGCCAGGGTCACCACGGGCTCGGCGCCGGAGGTGTCGACCGACCCGATGTCGCCGTGGTGCCCGTCGCCGTAGCCGAACCAGATCCTGCCGCCCGCGTGGGCGACGTACTGCGGGTCGGTGCCCTCGCCGGTGGCGTACCGGGCCTGCTCGGTCACGGTCCCCGCGTCGAGGACGACGACGGCGTCGGCGCCCGGGACGGCGGCGTAGAGGCTCCCCGAGTCGGGGGAGAGCGCGAGCCCGGTGACCCCGGGCAGGCCGGTGACGGTGCTCAGCACCGTGCCGGCGTAGTCGGTCGCGACGACCTTCCCGAGGTAGGGGTCGCTGATGAAGATCTTCCGGTGGACACCGTCCACCACCATGTCGCCCACGGACGACATCGGAAGGACCCGGCTGCTGTCGGCAGCCGCCGGGCCCGCCGTCACCGCGACCAGCGCCGCGGAACCGACGAGAACCGCGAACGAGGTCGCGGCGGAGAGAGCGCGCTTGCGCACGATGAAGAGACCCCCCAAAAAAACCATGGTCTCCGGCCCTCAGAGCGGGGCACGGTGCACGAAGACTAGAGCACGCGTGCGACACGCCACCTCCCGGTATCCCCCCGCCCCGTGCACGGGACCGGAGCCGGGGCCGGGTGCCCCTCCGCGTACGGGACCGGGGCCGCCCCCGTCCACCGGCGGAGGGCCTCCACACGCGCCCGGTCAGGCCGTCCGCAGCCGGGTCGCCGTCCTGACCAGGGCGTCCACGCCCCGTTCCGCCTTCTTCCGGGGGCAGCCCACGTTCAGCCGGACGAAGCCCGGCGTGCCGTACGTGCCGCCCGGCATGATCGCGACCTTCTCCGCCGTGACCAGCTCCTCCTGGAGCCGGGACTCCTCGATCCCGAGGGGCCGCAGGTCGATCCAGGCCAGGTAACCGGCCTGCGGGGGCTCCCAGACCACCCCGGGCAGGCCCTCGGCGAGGCGCTCCCGGACCAGCTCCATCGTGCCCGCGACATAGCCGCGCAGCTCGTCCAGCCAGGCCGCGCCGTGCCGGTACGCGGCGATGTGGGCGGTCAGCGAGAGCACCGCGGGCGAGGCGAGCCCCTCGCCGGTCTCCATGCGCCGCACGAACGCCTCGCGCTCGTCGGGGTCGCCGACGATCCCGTACGAGCCGGAGAGCGCGGGGAAGTTGAAGGCCTTGGTGCCCGAGGTGACCAGCGCCCAGCGGCGCCCCCGGCCGCGCTCCGCGATCCGGCTCCACGGCACGTGCCGGTGCCCCTCGGCGGTCAGGTCCGCGTGGATCTCGTCGCTGACGACGCTCACGCCGTGCCGCTCGGCCAGCTCCGCGAAGGCGGTCAGCTCCGCCTCCGTCCACACCCGGCCGGTCGGGTTGTGGGGGGAGCAGAGCAGCAGCATCCGGCTGTCCGGCCGGGCCAGCTCGCGCTCCAGGGCCTCCGCGTCCCCGACCGGGACCCCGCGCAGCTCGCGCCCGAGCCCGGTCACGGCCTTGCGGAAGCCGTCGTACGTGGGGGTGTGGACGACCACGCCGTCACCGGGCTCGGTCCACATCCGCAGGAGCTGCGAGAGCTGGTTGAGCACGGAGGGCGCGTACACCAGGGAGGCGGGGTCGATCGCGGTGTCGTAACGGCTCGCGTACCAGTGGCGTATCGCCTCGCGGAAGTCCCCGAGCCGCCAGTCCGTGTAGCCGAAGACCCCGTGGCCGACGCGCTCGCGGAGGGCGGCGAGGACCTCCGGCGGGGAGGCGAAGTCCATGTCGGAGATGGTGAAGGGCAGCAGGTCGGAGACGCCGAAGCGGTCCGCGATCCCGTCCCACTGGACGGACCAGGTGCCGCGCCGGTCGATCTCCCGGTCGAAGTCGTACATCAGGCCCTCTCGCCCTTCCCGTCGGCACGCGAAGGGCCCGCCACCCCGGGAAGCGGGGTGCCGGGCCCTTCGCCCTGCACGTGCTTACTTCAGCTTGGTGCCGGTCGAGCGCAGCGCGGCGCACGCCTCGGTCACACGGACGGCCATGCCGGCCTCGGCCAGCTTGCCCCAGGTGCGCGGGTCGTAGGTGGACTTCTTGCCGACCTCGCCGTCGACCTTCAGGACGCCGTCGTAGTTGCGGAACATGTGGTCCACGACCGGACGGGTGAAGGCGTACTGGGTGTCGGTGTCGAGGTTCATCTTCACGACGCCGTTCTCCAGGGCGGTGGCGATCTCCTCGGCCGTGGAGCCCGAGCCGCCGTGGAAGACGAAGTCGAACGGGTCGGCCTTGCCGAACTTCGCGGCGACGCCGGCCTGGAGGTCCTTGAGCAGCTCGGGACGGAGCACGACGTTGCCCGGCTTGTAGACGCCGTGCACGTTGCCGAAGGACGCGGCGAGCAGGTAGCGGCCCTTCTCGCCCAGGCCCAGGGCCTCGGCGGTGCGGATGGCGTCGTCCACCGTGGTGTACAGCTCGTCGTTGATCTCGTGGCTGACGCCGTCCTCCTCGCCGCCGGTCGGGGTGATCTCGACCTCAAGGATGATCTTGGCGGCGGCGGCCTTCGCGAGCAGTTCCTGGCCGATGGCCAGGTTGTCCGCGAGGGTCTCGGCGGAGCCGTCCCACATGTGCGACTGGAACAGCGGGTTCTCGCCCCGGGCGACGCGCTCGGCGGAGATGTCGAGCAGCGGACGGACGTAGCCGTCCAGCTTGTCCTTGGGGCAGTGGTCGGTGTGGAGGGCGACCGTGATGTCGTACTTCGCGGCGACGATGTGCGCGAACTCGGCCAGGGCGACGGCGCCCGTGACCATGTCCTTGTTGTACTGACCGCCCAGGAACTCGGCACCGCCGGTCGAGATCTGGATGATGCCGTCGCTCTCGGCCTCCGCGAAGCCGCGCAGAGCAGCGTGCAGGGTCTGGGACGAGGTCACGTTGATGGCCGGGTAGGCGAACTTGCCTGCCTTCGCCCGGTCGAGCATCTCGTTGTAGACCTCGGGGGTTGCGATGGGCATTCGTCCGCTCCTTGTGATGTGCGGGGTGTGTGCTGTTGCTGTCCCTGACCTGGGGGCGACGTCATCGTCGCCCCCATCCTTCCAGACTCTTGTCCGGGCTCCCATGGGCCCGGCACGCCGAGGGGCGGGGGGGTTCACGTGCAAAACCCCCCCCCCCCCGACAAAAGGAGGTCAGAGCTGTTCTGAATGCCGACCCGAGTTCTACGTCACGACTTCGCGGCAGTTACGCCAGGCCGAGGTCGCCCAGCTGGTAGCCGGTGAGGTACGGAAGGCCCGCCTCCACGATGGCACCGGCGGCGCCCCGGTCCACGATCGTCGCCACGGCGACGACCTCGCCGCCCGCCTCGCGGACGGCCTCGACGGCGGTCAGCGGCGAGCCGCCGGTGGTCGAGGTGTCCTCGACGACGAGGCAGCGACGGCCCTTGACGTCCGTCCCCTCGATGCGGCGCTGCATGCCGTGCGCCTTCTGCGCCTTCCGTACGACGAAGGCGTCCAGGCGCTGCCCGCGCGCGGCGGAGGCGTGCAGCATCGAGGTGGCGACCGGGTCGGCGCCCAGGGTGAGACCGCCGACGCAGTCGAAGTCCAGATCGGCCGTGAGGTCGAGCATGACCCGACCGACCATCGGCGCGGCCTCGCCGTCCAGCGTGATCCGGCGCAGGTCGATGTAGTAGTCGGCTTCCCGACCCGAGGAGAGGGTCACCTTGCCGTGCACCACGGCCTTGTCCTTGATCTGCTGGAGCAGCTCAGCGCGTACGTCAGTCATGGTCACGAGCTTAAGGGGCCCGCCGGCTCAGGGGCCCGCCGGTCAGAGGCGGCGCCAGCTCCAGGTGCTCTCGATCTCCAGGGGGTCGATCGGGGTGACCAGGCGCGGGTGGGTGTTGAGGCCGTTCGGGGGGCCGGACTGCGGCTCGACGCAGACCGCCTCCGCCTGCTCGTCGTAGATCACGACCCACTCGGCGCGGCTGGTGACCTTCAGTTCCAGCTCCTCCGGCCAGGTGAGGGTGACGTCGACGCCGTCGGGCATGCCGAAGCAGTCGTCCCAGGGGCCGGGGAGGGGGTCGATCCGACGGCCGGTGGGGAGGTGGTCCGCGCCGCGCTCCTCCTGCCAGGCGGGCGCGAAGTCGACCCGTACGTCCTGGCCGCCCCGTCCGAGGTTGCGCAGGAACCAGGGGTGCCAGCCGGCCTGGGCCGGGAACGAGTCGTCGTAGGCCTCGACGCCGAAGCGGAGGGTGAGGGAGTCCTCGGCCAGCTCGAAGACCTGGGTGACCCGGCCCCCGTACGGCCAGGGGTCGCCCAGCTCGCAGACGAACACGGCCTCGGTCGCGGAGGTGCGGGCGGTCTTCCAGGCGAGGTCGCGGACGGTGCCGTGGATGGCGTGCGGGGGCGCGTTGACCGGGAGCCGGTGGACGGTGGCGCCGTTGCGGAAGCGCCCATTCTCGGTCCGCCCGCACCAGGGCACCATCGGGAAGCTCCCGTACCGCTCGCCCTGGCGCAGCAGCTCGGTGCCGCCGATGCGCAGGCCCTCGATCCGGCAGCCGTTGTCGGGGTTGATGGTCAACTCGGCGTCGCCCGCCGTCAGTCGCGTCTGCATGCTCACGCTTCGACCCTAAGCCCGCGGAGCACGGAACGGGGCCGACCGGTTCGGCGGCGTCGCCGGGGGTGTGTCGGGCCCCGGCGCCGGGCGGTTCCTCAGCGGCGGCGGCGCAGGGCCCGGCCCACGACGACGGCGGAGGCGAGCGCGAGGGCCGCGGCCGGGGCGATCCAGCGCAGGGTGGCCCCGGCGCTGGTCGTCTCCGGTGCGGGGACGGGGGCGTACCGGCCGCGCGGCGGGGCGTGGTCGACCTCCTCGGCGCTCCTGCCGATCATGGTCCGGCGGGCATGGGCGGCCTCGGCGGCGGGCTGCGGGGCGGGGAACTCGATCGGCGCGTCCTCGAAGCCCTCGTCGGAGAGGGGGCCGAGGGCGGGGGGCGGCGCCGGGGCGTCGGGGCCGGCGCCGAGGCCGGAGGGCTCCTCCACGCCTTCGTCCACCCCGTCGTCGTCGGCGCCTTCAGCACCTTCGGCACCTTCGGCGCCGAGGGCGTCGGGCACGTCGAGCACGTCAGGCGCGTCGAGGGCGTCGGGCGCGTCGAGCACGCCGGGCGCATCAAGGGCTTCGGGCGCGTCGAGCACGGGATCGGCACCGACACCGGCGCCTCCGACCGAGGTCTCCCCCAGCCCCTCCCCCGCGACCCCCGTCAACGCCTCCACGAACCGGTCGAGCAGGCGGGCGCCCGTCGCGGCCCTGGTCGCGTCCGTCTCGTCGGCGAGCCGGCCGGTCGCCGTCAGGGCGCCCGTGAAGCTCAGGTTCGTGCCCCCGGCCACCGGGGTGAGGACCACGGTGAGGGACAGCTCCGCCCCGCCCTTGCCCCGGACCTCGGCACCCTCGCCCTCGTAGGTGATGGCGCCGTCGCGCTCGACGATCCGCGCCGCCCCCCGGTAGGTGATGGTGTGGCCGCCGACCCGGACCTTGAGCCGCCCCGTGAGGGGCTCCGCGTCGGCGTCGCGCTGGAGACCGGGCACGCAGCGCACCACGCGGGCCGGGTCCGTGAGCGTCGCGCGCAGGGCCTCGGCCGGTACCGGGACGAACACCTCATGCTCCATGGGAGCCGAGCCTACTCAGACCGGGGCGCCGCGTCGCCCGTTCGCCCCGCGTCGGGGGCGCCGGATCCGCTCCTCAGTCGCCGTACCGCGGGTGCACCAGCGTCGAGGAGGGCGGGGCCCCGTCGCCCCGGGTCCGTTCGGCGCGGTCGGCGGCAGCCGCCAGGGCGTCCGCGTCGAGCGAGCGCGGCCGGGGCCCGCCGGGGGCGAGGCCGAGGACGGGCGGCCGGTCGCCCGGGACCGCCAGGAGGAAGCCCCAGTCGCAGGGCCCCGGGCCCGTGCCGGCGGAACGGTCGGCGCGGTCGGGGCCCGCGGCGAAGCCGGGGGTGCGGCCGCTCGCGCTGTAGGGGCGGGTCGCGAAGCCGGCGGCGCGCAGGGTGGCGTCGACCGTCCAGTAGGTGCGGGGCCGGTCGGTGACCGAGCCGGCGTGGACGGCGAACCGCCCGGACGGGCCGAGGACCCGGGCCACGAGCCCGTAGAACTCCTCCGAGTACAGCTTGGTGCTGGAGGTGATCCCGGGGTCGGGCAGGTCGGAGAGCACCACGTCGTAACGTTCCCGCACCCGGTCGGCGGCGCCCCGCAGCCAGTGGAAGGCGTCCTCGTGGACGACCCGGACGCGCGGGTCCCGGAACGCCTGACCGTTGAGCCGGGTGAGCGCCGGGTCGGTGCGGGCGAGGCGGACGACCCCGGGGTCGAGCTCCACGACGGTCACGGACCGGACGCCGGGGTGGCGCAGCACCTCGCGGACGGCCATCCCGTCCCCGCCGCCGACGACGAGGACGCGCGCGTGCGGGCCGTTCATCGCGGGGTGGACGAGCGCCTCGTGGTAGCGGTACTCGTCCTGGCCGGAGACCCGGAGCCGGCCGTCGAGGAACAGGTCGGGCGGTCCCTCCGGGCCCCCGGTCACCACCACCTCCTGGAGGTCGGTGTGGACGGCGACCCGCACGTGCTCCCCGTACACGGCCCGGCGCGCGGCCTGCTCGAAGTCGTCGACGAGGACGGTCGCGGTGGCGAGGACGGCCAGGACGCCCAGGTTCGCGGCGAGGAGCAGGGCCCGGGAGCGGGCGGTCAGGTCGCGGCGGAACACCCAGAGGACGAGCCCGCCCCCCGCGACGGCGTTGACCGCGCCGGTGACGAGCGCGCCGGTGAGCTGGCCGAGCCAGGGGAGCAGCAGGAACGGGAAGGCGAGGCCGCCGACCAGCGCGCCGACGTAGTCGGCGGCGAAGAGGTCGGCGACCGTCCCGGCCGCGTCGTCCGGCTCCCCGCCGCCCGCCTTCCGCCCGGTGCGCTGCATCAGCGACATCAGGAGGGGGATCTCCGCGCCGATGAGCACTCCGATCGCGAGCGAGAACGCCACGACCACGTACCGCGACTCGCCGAGCCAGGCGAAGGCCGCGTACAGCATCATCGCCGAGCAGCCGCCGACGAGCGCGAGCGCGGCCTCGACCAGGCCGAAGCCGACGGCGGCGCGGCAGCGCAGCCGCTTGGCGAGGAGCGAGCCCACCCCCATCGCGAAGACCATCACGGAGAGCACGACGGAGGCCTGGGTGACCGAGTCCCCGATCAGGTACGAGGAGAGCGCCACCAGTTCGAGCTCGTAGACCAGGCCGCAGGCGGCGCAGACGAAGACCACCGCGAGGACCGGGAACCGTACCGCCTCGCGCGGCCGGACAGGCCGCCGCGCGGGCGCCCGCCGTACCCGCTCCTCGGGTGGCACGGTCACGGTCGGCTCGATCATGTAGTAACGCTACGTCACGGTCCGAGCGCCCCTCGTCACCCGCACGGGTGCACATGGGGCTTTCGGGGGGCGCATCAGAGTGCGGCGGGCATGCGCGCGCCGATCCTGGTCCTGGTCACCACCAACTGTCCTTCCTGTGGGTAGGCGTGCCAGGTGCGCCACCGCACCTGGCCCTCGTGGCGCTGGGCCAGCATGGCGGTGAAGGCGTGCGGAGAGCCGGGGAAGGTGCCGGCGAGCCCGTGCGGGTGGTCGGCGACGAGCGCGAGCAACTCCTGCGCGCGGCCCGCGAAGGAGCCGTCCGAGAGCGTCTCGACGCGCGCGGCGAATTCGTACTCCCAGCCGCCGACGTGCTTGGAGACGCCCAGGGGGAGGGGGGTGCTGCTGCCGGGCATGCACGCCACGGTCTCCGAGCACGTGCGCCCCTCCTCCTCCAGGAGGACCTGGTGGGAGGCGCCGAGCAGCCTCAACTGGAGCTTGGCGCCGGAGAGTTCGAGGTCGAGGACGGCGAGGGCGGGCAGCGGCTCGCGCCCGAGCGCCCAGGCCAGATCGGCCGCGCGCGTGTCGGTGTAGGAGGTCTTCAGGGTGGTGAGCATGGGTCGGCTCCGCAAACACGGTTTGACGGGTGGGCCGGGGGCGCCCCGGTGAAGGATTTCACCGGGAGTGGGGAATCGCCGGCTCGGGTCCACACACGGTCCGAGGGCTGTCTCTGTCAGGAGCGAGAGAACCACGGACGCCGGACGACTCGCAGCGTTTTTACCCAACTTGCCGTGGTTTCCAACCCCTTCGGGGACCCCACAGTTCACTTGTTCAACCGGAATCGTCCGCCGGGCGCACGCCGGCGGACGACCCCTTCCGCGCGGGACGACGGGCCGCCGACACCCCCGTGGCCGGCGGCCCGTCCGCTCAACTGCCGCCGCCGCAGCCGCCACCGCAGCTCGACCCGCCGGACCCGCAGGAGCTGCTCGATCCGCAGGAGCTGCCGGACCCGCAGGAGCTGCCGACCCAGCCACTGCTGCCACTGCTGCCGCTGCCGCTGCTCTTCCGCCGTCCGCTCCGCTTCGTGCTCCCGGAGCGGGCGGCCGCGACCCGGTACGCGGCGACGGACTTGCGGATGGCCGCGCGCCGGGCGGCGGCCTCGCGCCGCTTCTCGGCGGTGGCGACGAGAACGACGACGGTGACGACCGCCGCCGTGAGGACGATGCCGATGACGAGTGCCATGAGTGTTCCCCCGTTCTTCTGTGCGAGGGGGATTCCCATGCCGTTCCCGGCCCAAAGCACACTTGAGCAAGTCCAGAGCTTGGGCCCAGGATGGCGGGCATGACACGACCGCCGCTCAACCGCCGCCTCGCCGAGTTCGGCACGACGATCTTCGCCGAGATGTCCGCGCTCGCCGCCAGGACCGGGGCGATCAACCTCGGTCAGGGCTTCCCCGACACCGACGGTCCGGAGGAGGTCAGGGAGGCGGCGGTGCGCGCCCTGCGGGACGGCCGGGGCAACCAGTACCCGCCGGGCCCGGGCGTCCCCGAGCTGCGGACGGCGATCGCGGACCACCAGCGGAAGCGGTACGGCCTGGAGCACGACCCCGACACGGAGGTCCTCGTCACGGCGGGCGCCACCGAGGCGATCGCGGCCTCGCTCCTCGCCCTGGTGGAGCCGGGCGACGAGGTGATCGCCCTGGAGCCGTACTACGACTCGTACGCGGCCTGCGTCGCGATGGCCGGCGGCACCCGCGTGCCCGTCACCCTCCGCCCGCACGAGGGCGCCTACGTCCTCGACCTGGACGAGCTGCGGGCCGCCGTCACCGACCGGACGCGGCTGATCCTGCTTAACACCCCGCACAACCCCACCGGCACCGTCCTGACCCGGGCCGAGCTGACGGCCGTCGCCGAGCTCGCGGTCGAGCGGGACCTGCTCGTGGTCACGGACGAGGTCTACGAGCACCTGGTCTTCGACGGCGCCGAGCACGTGCCGATCGCGAGCCTGCCGGGCATGCGGGAGCGCACGGTCACCATCTCGTCGGCCGGCAAGACGTTCTCGTTCACGGGCTGGAAGGTCGGCTGGATCACCGCGAGCCCCGAGCTGACCTCGGCCGTCCGCTCGGCCAAGCAGTTCCTGACGTACGTCTCCTCCGGCCCGTTCCAGTACGCGGTCGCCGAGGCGCTCCGGCTCCCGGACACGTACTTCGACGCCCTGCGCGCCGACCTGGCGGCCAAGCGGGACCTGCTGGGCGAGGGCCTCGCGCAGGCGGGCTTCGAGGTCTACCGCCCCTCGGGCACCTACTTCGTCACCACCGACGTCCGCCCCCTCGGCGCCACCGACGGCCTCGCCTTCTGCCGCTCCCTGCCGGAGCGCGCCGGCGTCGTCGCCATCCCCAACGCCGTCTTCTACGACCACCGCGAGGCGGGCGCCCCCTTCGTCCGCTTCGCCTTCTGCAAGCGGACCGAGGTCCTGGAGGACGCCGTCTCCCGCCTCAAGCGGCTGGCCTGAGGGCGGGAAGCGAAGAGCCCGGCCCCCCCTTTTTTCCGGGGGCCGGGCTCCTTCGCGTTCGGGCGGGGCTCAGGCCTCGTCGCCCTCGGCCTTGTCCTCCGGGGACTCCAGGCCGAACTGCTCCACGATCCACTTGTCGAACTCGATGGAGGCGCGGACCCAGCTCACCGTGGAGGACACGAAGTGCTCCAGGGAGACGCCGGTGCCGATCAGCATCTGGGCCTCGCCGATGAGGCGGAGGGTGGCGGAGCCGTCCTCCTCCTCGTGCAGGTGGGTGTAGACCTTGGGCCACAGCGTGCGGCGGTTCCAGTCGTCGATCGCGTCGAGGATCTTCGCGCGGTCGTCGGCCGAGTGCGGGCGGTCGTAGAACGTCCGGACCGAGAAGACCTGCTGCTCCGCCTCGCCGCGGAACATGAAGTAGGTGCGGAACTCCTCCCACGGCGCCGCGAGGTCGCCCTCGTCGTCGACGACGTACTTCAGCTCCATCTGGTCGAGGAGCTGCTTGACGAGGTCCTGGTCGGGGACGACGGGGCCCGCCGGTCCTGCGGCCTGAGGCTGGGGCTGGCCCCCGAAATTCGGAATCGAGGACGGGTCGATGCTCACCGTGTATTTCCCTTCGTACGGATGCTCGCCATCCTCTCCCATCCCGGGCCTGTTGTGGCAACCCCAGGCCGTCAGAAGAGGCCGAGCTTGAGCATGAGGGCCCTGTCGAGGTCCCTCAGCTCCCCGGCGTCGAGCGCGCCCTTGAAGGCGCCGAAGCGCGCGGTCGGATCGACGGAGTAGATCTGGTCGGTGAGGATCCGTGTCGTCCGGCCGTCGAACTCGATCTCCGGCCGGTAGACCGCCGGCGCGGCGCTGGTCGACGTCATCGCGACCGTCACCGTCGACGTCGCGAACTGGTCCGACTGGATCACGACGGCGTAGCGGTTCCCCTGCTGCTCGTGACCCCGGGCGCCGGGAAGCTGCCGGATCTCGACGATCGCCCCCCGGAAGATCACTCGGCGACGCCCATGAAGCGCTGGATCGCCAGCATCTCGGCCTGGTCGTCGGGGTCCGCCGCCACGCGGGCCGCGTCGGACTTCGCCTGCTCGATCAGCCGCTCCTTGTAGGTGCGCAGGAGGGCGTAGCGCACGGCCTCGCTACGCGAGCCGAACTCCTCCGCGAGCGCTCTTATGGCTGCCTCCATGGACTCGTCCGTGCGGACGTTGAGAGTTCCCATGGAGGCAGCGTATCGCAAAACGTGTTACAGCGTCTTGCCGGTGCTCGGCCCCACGATCAGGTCGTTCCCGACCCGGTCCACGCGGACCGTGTCGCCGTCGCGGACCTCGCCCGCCAGGATCTCGCGGGCCAGCCGGTCGCCGATCGCCGTCTGGATCAGGCGGCGCAGCGGCCGGGCGCCGTACGCCGGGTCGTTGCCCTCGTCGGCCAGCCACTCCAGGGCCTCCGGGGTGACGTCCAGGGTGAGGCGCCGCTCGGAGAGCCGCTTGGCGAGGCGGTCGATCTGGAGCCGGGCGATCCGGCCCAGCTCGGCCCGGTCGAGGGCCGAGAAGACCACCAGGTCGTCCAGCCGGTTCAGGAACTCCGGCTTGAAGCTGGCCCGCACGACCTCCAGGACCTGCTGCTTCTTCACGTCCTCCGGGGTCGCCGGATCGACCAGGTACTGGCTGCCGAGGTTCGAGGTCAGGATCAGGATGGTGTTGCGGAAGTCCACCGTCCGGCCCTGCCCGTCGGTGAGCCGCCCGTCGTCCAGGACCTGGAGCAGGACGTCGAAGACCTCCGGGTGCGCCTTCTCCACCTCGTCGAGCAGCACCACGCTGTACGGGCGGCGGCGGACCGCCTCCGTGAGCTGGCCGCCCTCCTCGTAGCCGACGTAGCCGGGGGGCGCGCCGACCAGGCGGGCGACGGAGTGCTTCTCGCCGTACTCCGACATGTCGATGCGGACCATGGCCCGCTCGTCGTCGAAGAGGAAGTCCGCGAGCGCCTTCGCCAGCTCGGTCTTGCCGACGCCGGTCGGGCCGAGGAAGAGGAAGGAGCCGGTGGGCCGGTCGGGGTCCGCGATCCCGGCGCGGGTGCGGCGCACCGCGTCGGAGACGGCCCGCACGGCCTCGGACTGGCCGATGAGCCGCTTGCCCAGCTCGTCCTCCATGCGGAGCAGCTTCTGCGTCTCGCCCTCCAGGAGGCGGCCGGCGGGGATGCCGGTCCAGGAGCCGACCACGTCCGCGATGTCGTCGGGGCCGACCTCCTCCTTCACCATCGTGTCCTTCGAGGTCTCCTGCTGGGCCTCGGCCTCGGAGGCCTCCTCCAGCTCCCGCTCCAGGGCCGGGATCTCGCCGTAGAGCAGCTTGGAGGCGGTGTCGAAGTCGCCGTCGCGCTGGGCGCGCTCGGCGCGGCCGCGGGCCTCGTCCAGGCGCTCCTTCAGCTCACCGACCCGGTTGAGGGACTGCTTCTCCTTCTCCCAGCGGGCGGTGAGGCCGCGCAGCTCCTCCTCGCGGTCCGCGAGGTCGCGCCGCAGCTTCTCCAGGCGCTGCTTGCTCGCCGCGTCCGTCTCGTTCTTCAGGGCCAGCTCCTCCATGCGGAGCCGGTCCACGGAGCGCTGGAGCTCGTCGATCTCGACCGGGGACGAGTCGATCTCCATGCGGAGCCGGGAGGCGGCCTCGTCGACGAGGTCGATGGCCTTGTCGGGCAGGAAGCGGGAGGTGATGTACCGGTCGGAGAGGGTCGCGGCGGCCACCAGGGCGGAGTCGTTGATCTGCACCTTGTGGTGGGCCTCGTACCGGCCCTTGAGCCCGCGCAGGATCGCGACGGTGTCCTCGACGGTCGGCTCGGCGACCAGGACCTGCTGGAAGCGGCGCTCCAGGGCGGGGTCCTTCTCGATGCGCTCGCGGTACTCGTCCAGGGTGGTCGCGCCGACCATGCGCAGCTCGCCGCGGGCCAGCATCGGCTTGAGCATGTTGCCCGCGTCCATGGCGGAGTCGCCGCCCGCGCCCGCGCCGACGACCGTGTGCAGCTCGTCGATGAAGGTGATGACCTGCCCGTCGCTCTCCTTGATCTCGGAGAGGACGGTCTTCAGGCGCTCCTCGAACTCGCCGCGGTACTTCGCGCCGGCGACCATCGCGCCGAGGTCGAGCGAGACGAGCCGCTTGTTCTTCAGGGACTCGGGAACGTCGCCCTTCACGATCCGCTGGGCCAGGCCCTCGACGACGGCGGTCTTGCCGACGCCGGGCTCGCCGATGAGGACCGGGTTGTTCTTGGTGCGGCGGGAGAGCACCTGGACCACGCGCCGGATCTCGTGGTCGCGGCCGATGACCGGGTCCAGCTTGCCCTCGCGCGCGGCGGCGGTGAAGTCCGTGCCGAACTTCTCCAGCGCCTTGTACTGCCCTTCCGGGTCGGGTGTGGTCACCCGGCGTCCTCCCCTGGTCGTCTCGAAGGCGTCGAGCAGCCGCTTCGCGCTCGCGCCCTGCCGGTCGAGGATCTCACCGGCCCGGCCGCCCTTGGCGGCGACGCCGATGAGCAGGTGCTCGGTGGAGACGAAGTCGTCCCCGAGCTCCTTGGCCCGCTGCGCGGCGTCCGCGACGACCGCGAGGAGTTCGCGGTTGGGCTGCGGGGGCGCGACCGTGGACCCCGCGACGCTCGGCTGGGCGGCGAGCAGCCGCTCGGCCTCGGCGCGCACGGCGGCCTGGTCGGCCTCGACGGCGGCGAGCAGGTCGGTGATGTTCTCGTTGTCCTGGCCGGCGAGGAGGGCGAGCAGCAGATGCGCCGGGGTCAGGTCCGGGTGCCCCTCGGACACGGCGCGGCTGCTCGCCGCGTTGAGCGCGTCCCGGCTCCTGTTGGTCAGTTCGGCGTCCATGTGCGGTGCTCCTCCTCGGCGTGCGGGTGCCTGCGCGGACCCCGTACGGATCCGCTCCACGACTTCTGTGACTCCTCCAGAGTACACAAAGTTGAGCCGGTACCGCTCAAGTTATCGGCGGGAGTCCTCCCCGGGTAGTTTCCGGGCATGGCAACGGATCCCAGGAACCCCTCCGACTCGTACCTCGGCTTCTGGCGCGAGTACCACATGTGCACCCTGACCACCCCGCGTCCGGACGGCACCCCGCACGTGGTGGCGGTCGGCGTCACGTACGACCCCGAGGGCGGGTACGCGCGCGTGATCACCAACAGGAACAGCCGGAAGGTCGCCAACGTCCTGGCGGCGGGCGCGGAGGGCGCGCGGGTCGCGGTCTGCCAGGTCGACCGGGGGCGCTGGGCCACCCTGGAGGGCGTCGCCCGCATCCGCACGGAGGCGGAGGTCGTCGCGGACGCCGTCGCCCGCTACGCGGAGCGCTACGGCCGCACGCCGACCCCGAACCCGGACCGGGTCGTGATCGAGATCGCCCTCACCCGGGCGATGGGCCGCGCCTGACGCGCTCCCGGGGAGGGTGCGCGAGCGCCCCGGAAGGAACGCGGGCGCCCGGCGGGAAGTACGACGCCGGGCGCCCCGGAGAAGGCGGGCCGGGCGCCCGGGAGAACACGGGCGCAGCACAGCGGCGCCATCGCGTTTCAGGTCCGCGATGGCGCCGCTGTGTGGGGGAAGTACCTGGGCGACCTACAACGACGGGGGGATCGCTCAGGCACTGCGGGGGGTGGCGGTGATGGTCTCGGGCTCGATCAGCTGGTGGTCGCGCTGGTCGAGGTTGACGAAGATCATGCCGTACCGGATGGCACAGCGGATGGGCTGCGGGGCACCGCGCGGCCGGCGCAGGCACCGGTAGGCGCGGACGTCCTCGTCCTGCTCGCGGGCGACGACGATCGGCTCTCCGAAGAGGGTCACCTTCAGCGAGTCGCCACGGTGGGGGATGGCCGTGGCGAGGTCGACGAAGTGCCAGCCGGAGCGGTAGGCCGAGGCCATCTCCCGCCGGAACCTGCGGTCGTCCGGTGGGACGCTCACGCTCCGACGCCCCTGGGCGCAGTCTCCCAGGAGGGCTCGCCCTCCAGGGGAACGGCCTCCCACGAGGGCTCACCCTCGCGCGGGGCGACCTCCCACGAGGGCTCACCGGGCTTGGCGAGGACCTCACGTGCCGGGGCGGTCTCCCACGAGGGCTCGTTCTGCCCCGCCACCGAGTGCGCCGGGTGCGTCTCCCACGAGGGCTCGCCAACGGCGAGCGCACCGAGAGCAGCCGCCGCAACGGCTATGGCGCCAAGTGCACGAACCATCCTGGTCATGGCCGATCTCCACCTCTTTTGATCACTACCTCCCCCCCGCGTCATAGACGATGGCTCACACCCGCTCCTTTTCACCACCCAAGCCGGGCATCATGTTCCTGTAATGCATAACCCTGGGGGGGTGTAAATGGGACTTGAATGTGACGCTTCCGGACATAAACACAGTCACGGGGAACTGTGCGCCGTGGGCAAGGAGCTGTACGCGAAAGCCCTCCGCACGGGCCGCATAGCCCGTTCCGAGGCCGAGGCCGCCCCCTGCCTCAAGGAACTGTCGCTCCTGCACCCGGACCCGGACGACAGCCGGTGGCTGCACCCGATCCCGCCCACGATCGCCCTGAACCAGCTCATCCACCCCATAGAGCAGCAGATCCAGGAGCGCCGCCAGCACGCCATCGCCCTGGCCGACGTGTTCGAGCCCTTCCTCGCCATCCACACGCCGGACCCCTCCGCCACCCAGGCCATCACCGTCCTCGAAGGCCTCAGCGTCATCAACGCCACGCTGGACCGCGTCATCAACGAGTGCACGACGGAGCTCCTCACCGTCCAGCCGGGCAGCGGACGGCGCCCCGAGACCCTCGAAGCGGCCCTGCGCCGCATGGAGCCCCTGCTCGACCGGGGCGTCCGGATGCGCACGCTCTACCAGCACACCGCCCGGCACCACCCCGCCACCCTGGCGTACGTCGAGCGGGTCGCTCCCTACGGGCTCGTCCTGCGCACCCTCGAAGAGATCATCGACCGGCTGATCATCGTGGACCGCAAGGTCGCCTTCGTGCCGGCCCGCAGCGACCGCCAGGTCGCCCTGGAACTGCGCCACGAAGGGCTCGTCCAGTACCTCGTCGGCGTCTTCGAGCAGTTCTGGCTGCACGGCGTGCCCTGGGACGAGGAGATCCCCTACAAGCCGTCCGCGGACGGCATAGGCGGCGTCCAGCGCTCCATCGCCCGGCTCCTCGTCGAGGGGCACGTGGACGAGGCCATCGCCCGCCGGCTCGGGATGAACGTGCGCACCTGCCGCGCCCACATCGCCAAGCTCGCCGCCGCCCTCGGCAGCGGCAGCCGGGCCCAGCTCGGCTACCTCATCGCCCGGTCCGGCATCCTCGAACAGGACGGCCCGGCCCCGTGAACGACCCCGCGAACACCCCCAGGGACACGAGCGTGGACGCAGACGTACGGATCGAACTCGACGGGCCCGCCGGAACCCTGCGCGTCTCCGGCCCCGGCCTCCCCGTCGTGGAGCTCGTACGGGCCCCGGGAACCGAGCCCGCGGACCACGTGCCGATCGGCACCCGCAGGGCCGCCCTCCTCACCCTCACCGTGGACGGCGCCCCGGCCGGGCTCCGACCCGCCCGGGGGCGGCTGCTGCGCCGCTCCTACCGGGTGGACGCCGTCGTCGGCGGGGTCCGCCACCGCCTCGTCCCCTGCTCGTACGCCGAGAGCCGGCTGACCCGGGACGGGCGGCGGCTCGGCACCCTGGTCTCCAGCGGCGACGGACGCGTGGACCCCGAGTGGCTGCCGGACCGCGCCCCCGAGCCGCTCGACGTCGCCGTCGGCACCGCCCTCGCCGCCGCCTTCGGCACGGGCGCGGCCCCCTGGTGGGAGACGCTCGGGGACATCGTGGCCGAACTGATCCCCTGATCCCCCGAGAACACGCGCGAGGCCCCCGCCACGGCTGTGACGGGGGCCTCACGGCGTGAAGTGCGGCGCTACTCGCCGCGCTTGGGGCGCCAGACCACCAGCGCGCTCGCCTGCTGCACGTCCTGGTACGGCACGAGGTCGCGCCGGTACGAGGCGTGCACCTGGGCCTCGCGCTGCCGCATCGCCGCCGCCGCGCCGTCCACGGCCGCCGACAGCTCGGCGATCCGGTTCTGGAGCGCGGCGACCTGGTTCTCCAGTTCGATGATGCGCTTGATCCCGGCCAGGTTGATGCCCTCGTCCTGCGACAACTGCTGCACCTGGCGGAGCAGTTCGATGTCGCGGGCCGAGTAGCGCCGCCCCCGGCCCGCCGTGCGGCCCGGGGAGACCAGGCCGAGCCGGTCGTACTGACGCAGGGTCTGGGGGTGCAGCCCGGAGAGCTGGGCCGCCACCGAGATGACGTACACCGGCGACTCGTCGGTCAGTTCGTACGGATTGCGTCGGCGCCCTTCCACCGGGTCACGCTCCCTTCGCGGCCTGGAACAGCTCGGCCCGCGGGTCCTCGGAGGCGGTCGCCTCGCGGTAGGTCTCCAGGGCCTCGCGTGCCTTGTCGTCCAGTTCCTTCGGCACGGCGACCTCGACCGTGACGAGGAGGTCGCCGCGCGTCCCGTCCTTGCGGACCGCGCCCTTGCCCCGGGCGCGCATGGTCCGGCCGTTCGGCGTGCCCGCGGGCAGCTTGAGGGTGACCGCGGGGCCGCCGAGGGTCGGCACCTTGACCTCGCCGCCGAGCGCCGCCTCCGTGAAGGAGACCGGCACCGTGACGGTGAGGTTGTCGTCCTTGCGGCCGAAGACCGGGTGGGCGTCGACGTGCACCACGACGTACAGGTCGCCGTTGGGCCCGCCGCGCTCGCCCGGCGCGCCCTTGCCGCGCAGCCGGATCTTCTGGTTGTCGCTCACGCCGGCCGGGATGCGGACCTGCATGGTGCGCGAGGACTTGGCCCGGCCGCTGCCCTTGCAGACCTCGCAGGGGGTCTCGGCCATGAGGCCGCGCCCCTTGCAGTCCACGCAGGGGTCGGTGAGCGAGAAGCCGCCGCCGCTGCCGCGCGAGACCTGCCCGGTGCCGACGCAGGTCGGGCACACCCGGGGCGTGCCGTTCTTGTCGCCGGTGCCCGAACAGGCCGTGCACGGCTGCTGGCTGGACATCCGCAGCGGTACGGTCGCGCCCTCGATGGCCTCGGTGAAGCTGAGCGTCACCTCGGACTCGACGTCCTGGCCGCGCCGCGGCTGGTTGCGGGCGCCGCCCCCGCCGCGGTTGAACAGGCCGCCGAAGACGTCCCCGATGCCGCCACCGCCGCCGAAGCCGCCGGCCCCGCCCTGGGCGCCCCCGAAGAGGTCGCCCAGGTCGAAGTTGAACGAGCCCCCGCCGGGTCCGCCGGCCCGGAGGCCGCCGTTCCCGAAGAGCGCGCGGGCCTCGTCGTACTCCTTGCGCCGCTTGGGGTCGCCGAGGACGTCGTTCGCCTCGGAGATCTCCTTGAAGCGCTCCTCGGCCTTGGTGTCGCCCTTGTTGGCGTCCGGGTGGTTCTCGCGGGCGAGCTTCCGGTACGCCTTCTTGATCTCGGCCTCGGTGGCGTCCTTGGGGACGCCGAGGACCTTGTAGTAGTCCTTCTCGACGAAGTCCTTCGTGCTCATCGACGTCCCTCCTTCCGGACGATCGTTGCGTCACCCCTCCTCGGGGGCACCGCTCTCCTCGTCGGCCGACTTCTTCTCGTCCTTGGCCGGGGCCGCGCCCGGCTGGGGCTCGGCGACGGCCACGCGGGCGGGCCGGATGGTCCGCTCGCCGATCCGATACCCGGGCTGCAGGATCGCCACGCAGGTCGTCTCGGTGACGTCCGGCGCGTACGAGTGCATCAGGGCCTCGTGGATCGTCGGGTCGAAGGGCTCGCCCTCCTTGCCGAACTGCTGCAGACCCATCTTGGCGACGACGGTCTCCAGCGATTCGGCCACCGACTTGAACCCGCCCACGAGTTCGCCGTGGTCCCGGGCCCGGCCGACGTCGTCGAGCACGGGAAGGAGCTCGGACAGGAGGCTCGCGACGGCGATCTCCTTGACCGTGACCCGGTCCCGCTCCACGCGGCGGCGGTAGTTCTGGTACTCGGCCTGGAGCCGCTGGAGGTCCGCGGTGCGCTCGTCGAGCGCGGAGCGCACCTGGTCCAGCTGGGCCGTGAGGCCCGCGTCACCGGCCGGCTTCTGGCTGCTTGCGTCCCCGGCCGGGGCCGTCGCGTCCTCCTGGGCGGAGTCCTCGACGGCCTCGGCGGCGTCGTCAGGGGTGGCGCCGGAGGGGACGTCGGGCTTCTCCTCGAAGCCCGGGGTCTCCTCGGTCACGCCTGGCCACCCTTCTTCGGCTCGTCGTCCACGATCTCGGCGTCGACGACGTCGTCGTCCGCCTTCGCCTGGCCCGCACCGGCGTCGCCGCCGGCGGCCTGGGCGCCCTGGGCATCGGCGTAGAGCGCCTGGCCCAGCTTCTGCGAGACGGCCGCGACCTTCTCGGTGGCGGTGCGGATCTCGGCGGTGTCCTCGCCCTTGAGCTTCTCCTTCAGCTCGGCGAGGGCGCCCTCGACCTCGGTCTTGACGTCGCCGGGGACCTTGTCCTCGTTGTCCTTGAGGAACTTCTCCGTCTGGTAGACGAGCTGCTCGCCCTGGTTGCGGGACTCGGCGGCCTCGCGGCGGCGGTGGTCCTCCTCCGCGTACTGCTCGGCCTCCTGGCGCATCCGGTCGACCTCGTCCTTCGGCAGCGAGGAGCCGCCGGTGACGGTCATCTTCTGCTCCTTGCCCGTGCCCAGGTCCTTCGCGGTCACGTGCATGATGCCGTTGGCGTCGATGTCGAAGGCGACCTCGATCTGCGGGACGCCGCGCGGGGCCGGCGGGAGGCCGGTCAGCTCGAACATGCCGAGCTTCTTGTTGTACGCCGCGATCTCGCGCTCGCCCTGGTAGACCTGGATCTGCACGGACGGCTGGTTGTCCTCGGCCGTCGTGAAGATCTCGGACCGCTTGGTCGGGATCGTGGTGTTGCGCTCGATGAGCTTGGTCATGATGCCGCCCTTGGTCTCGATGCCGAGGGACAGCGGGGTGACGTCGAGGAGCAGGACGTCCTTGACCTCGCCCTTGAGGACGCCGGCCTGCAGGGCGGCGCCGATGGCGACGACCTCGTCCGGGTTCACGCCCTTGTTGGCCTCGCGGCCGCCGGTCAGCTCCTTGACCAGCTCGGCGACGGCCGGCATGCGGGTCGAGCCGCCGACGAGGACGACGTGGTCGATCTCGGAGAGCTGGATGCCCGCGTCCTTGATGACGTTGTGGAAGGGCACCTTGCAGCGCTCCAGCAGATCCGAGGTGAGCTGCTGGAACTGGGCGCGCGTGAGCTTCTCGTCCAGGTGCAGCGGGCCCTCGGCGGAGGCCGTGATGTAGGGCAGGTTGATCGTGGTCTCGGTCGAGGACGAGAGCTCGATCTTCGCCTTCTCGGCCGCCTCGCGCAGACGCTGGAGGGCCATCTTGTCCTTGGCCAGGTCCACGCCGTGGCCGTTCTGGAACTGGGTCACCAGGTAGTCGACGACGCGCTGGTCCCAGTCGTCGCCACCGAGGTGGTTGTCGCCGTTGGTGGCCTTCACCTCGACGACGCCGTCGCCGATCTCCAGGAGGGACACGTCGAAGGTGCCGCCACCGAGGTCGAAGACGAGGATCGTCTGGTCGTCCTTGTCCAGGCCGTAGGCCAGGGCGGCCGCGGTCGGCTCGTTGACGATGCGCAGGACGTTGAGGCCCGCGATCTCACCGGCCTCCTTGGTGGCCTGGCGCTCGGAGTCGTTGAAGTACGCCGGGACGGTGATGACCGCGTCGACGACCTTCTCGCCCAGGTAGGCCTCGGCGTCGCGCTTGAGCTTCTGCAGGATAAAGGCGCTCATCTGCTGCGGGTTGAAGCTCTTGCCGTCGATGTCGATCTTCCAGTCGGTGCCCATGTGGCGCTTGACCGACCGGATGGTCCTGTCGACGTTGGTGACGGCCTGGCGCTTGGCCACCTCGCCGACGAGCACCTCGCCGTTCTTCGCGAAGGCGACGACGGACGGCGTGGTCCTGGCGCCCTCGGCGTTGGTGATGACGGTGGGCTCGCCGCCTTCCAGAACGCTGACGACGGAGTTAGTCGTGCCCAGGTCGATGCCGACCGCACGTGCCATTTCGATTCCTCCAGCTGACTGACTTGAGTGGTACTGGCTCAAGGATGCACGACTCCCGGTACCGAGTCAACAGACCTGAGTCGGTGCGACTCAACTCTCCATCGGCCGGTTCACTCAAAGGCCCGGCCCGGAGGGGTGGAGGGGGAGGCGGAGAAGCGCGTCATTCCCCCTCCCGGGAGGGGGGCCCGTGAGAGAGTCCGGGTGCCCCTTCCCGGGCAAAGCGGGCATATTCCACGAATATCCCATGATTCTCACGCGGAAGGATGTGGGGGAATGACGACGGGCACGGCGACCGACGGGAGCGCGGCGGCCCGCGGGGGCACGACGGCCGACGGGAGCACGGTGGCCCGCGGGGGCACGGCGGCCAAGCGCGCCTTCGACGTTCTGGGCGGGCTCGCCCTCCTCGCCGCCCTCTCCCCCCTGTTCGCCGCCGTCGCCCTCTCGATCGCGCTCGGCTCGCCGGACCCCGGCCGCGGGGTGCTGCGCCGCCGGACGGTGGCGGGCCTGGAGGGCCGGCCCTTCACCATGCTGACCTTCCGCACCCGGAGCCCGCTGGCCGCGCTGCCCCTGCTGCTGCACGTGGTGGCGGGCCGGATGTCCCTGGTCGGACCGTGCCCGCTGACCCCGAACCACCGGGAGTGCGCGGGCGAGGGGCGCCGCCGGCTCTCCGTACGACCGGGGCTCACCGGCCCGTGGCAGATCAGCGGGCGCTCGGACCTGCCGTGGGAGGAGCGGGAGCTGCTGGACCTCCACTATGTGGACCACCACTGGCTGGGGACGGACCTGCTCGTCCTGGCGCGTACGCTTCCAGCAGTGCGCAGACGCCGCGCGGCGGGCCGTCCGGCACGGGCCGTCCGGGCTCCGGGAAGGGTTGCCTGAGCGACACAGATCACCGCGAGGGCCCCTGCATCACCGGGCCGCGAGCGGGTAATCTCAGCACGGACTAAATAAGTTACCGCTTAGTAGGCTCAGCTCAGGCACTGAGCGGGCCCGCTCGAGGAGCCCGTCATGCAACTCGCCGCGATCATTGTGTCGCTGACGCTGACCGTGGTCGGCGTTGCCCTGCTGGCTCGTGCCATCGGCCAGTTCGTCCGGTACTTCAAGCTCGGCCAGCCCGTCCCGGCCGGGACCCGGACCGACAACCCGTACCAGCGCAGCGTGACCCTGGTCAGGGAGTTCCTCGGCCACACGCGCATGAACCGCTGGGGCATCGTCGGCTTCGCCCACTGGTTCGTCGCGGTCGGCTTCCTGACCCTGCCGCCCACCCTGGCGCAGGCCTTCGGCCAGCTCTTCCAGGCCGACTGGACGCTGCCGGTGATCGGCGGCTTCCTGCCGTTCGAGCTGTACATCGAGTTCATCGGCGTGATGACGATCCTCGGCATCGCGGCCCTGATCGTGATCCGCCTCCTCAGCCTCCCGGGCCGGGCCGGGCGCAAGTCGCGCTTCGCCGGCTCCAAGGCGGGCCAGGCGTACTTCGTCGAGTACGTCATCCTCACCATCGGCCTGGCGATCTACGTGCTGCGCGGCCTGGAGGGCGCGATCCACCACGTCGAGCACTACGAGGCCGCGTACTTCGCCTCGTACCCGCTCGTCCTCGCCTTCAAGGGCCTGAGCATCGGGGCGCTGCAGAACCTCATCTACTTCACCGCCATGGTGAAGATCAGCACCTCGTTCATCTGGATGATCGTCGTCTCGCTGAACACCAACATGGGCGTGGCCTGGCACCGCTTCCTGGCCTTCCCGAACATCTGGTTCAAGCGCAAGGCGGACGGCTCCACCGCGCTCGGCGCCCTCCAGCCGATGACCACCGGCGGCAAGGAGATCGACTGGGAGGACCCGGCCGAGGACGCCGTCTTCGGCGTCTCCCAGGTCGAGCAGTTCTCCTGGAAGGGCCTCCTGGACTTCTCCACCTGCACCGAGTGCGGCCGCTGCCAGTCGCAGTGCCCCGCCTGGAACACCGGCAAGCCCCTCTCCCCCAAGCTCCTGATCATGTCGCTGCGCGACCACGCGCACGCCAAGGCGCCGTACCTGCTCGCGGGCGGCGGCAAGACCGTGGAGGGCGACGAGAAGGCCACCGAGGAGCAGCTGAAGGACGTCCCCGCGTCCGCCCTGGCCGAGGCCGAGCGCCCCCTCATCGGCACGGTCGAGGAGAACGGCGTCATCGACCCGGACGTCCTGTGGTCCTGCACCACCTGCGGCGCCTGCGTCGAGCAGTGCCCGGTCGACATCGAGCACATCGACCACATCGTGGACATGCGCCGCTACCAGGTGATGATCGAGTCCGCGTTCCCGTCCGAGGCGGGCACGATGCTCAAGAACCTGGAGAAGAAGGGCAACCCCTGGGGCCTGGCGAAGAAGCAGCGCGTCGAGTGGACCAAGGAGGTCGACTTCGAGGTCCCGATCGTCGGCAAGGACGTCGAGGACCTCACCGAGGTCGACTACCTGTACTGGGTCGGCTGCGCGGGCGCGCTCGAGGACCGCGCCAAGAAGACCACCAAGGCCTTCGCCGAGCTGCTGCACATCGCGGGCGTCAAGTTCGCGATCATGGGCGGCGAGGAGAAGTGCACCGGTGACTCGCCCCGCCGCCTGGGCAACGAGCCGCTGTTCCAGCAGCTCGGCGCCGAGAACGTCGCCATGCTGAACATGGCCTTCGGCGAGGACGACGAGGACGAGACGACGAAGAAGCCGAAGTCGGCGAAGAAGATCGTCTCGACCTGCCCGCACTGCTTCAACACCATCGCCAACGAGTACCCGCAGCTCGGCGGCGAGTACGAGGTCATCCACCACACCCAGCTGCTCCAGCACCTCATCGACGAGGGCAAGCTGATCCCGGTGACCCCGGTCGAGGGCCTGATCACCTACCACGACCCGTGCTACCTGGGCCGCCACAACAAGGTCTACACGCCCCCGCGCGAGATCATGTCCGCCGTCCCCGGCCTGCGCCAGCAGGAGATGCACCGCCACAAGGAGCGCGGCTTCTGCTGCGGCGCCGGCGGCGCCCGGATGTGGATGGAGGAGCGGATCGGCAAGCGCATCAACAACGAGCGCGTCGAGGAGGCCCTGTCCCTCGACCCGGACATCGTCTCCACCGCCTGCCCCTTCTGCCTCGTCATGCTGACCGACTCCGTCAACGGCAAGAAGAACGACGGCAAGGCCAAGGAGTCGGTGACGGTCGTGGACGTCGCCCAGCTCCTCCTGGACTCGGTGAAGACCCCGGTCGACCCGGAGCCGGCGGAGAAGTCGGAGCCGGAACCGGAACCGGCCGCGTAAGCACCTGATCAGGAGAACGGCCGCCCCGCACGTCCTGTGCGGGGCGGCCGTTCCCGTACGTACCGCCCCTCGGGCCGTCCCTTGGGGGATGTCACAGGTCAGCCGCAAAGGAGCGCCCGACCGGCGGAAGCGGGTACGTTCATTGACGTGGCTGGATTCAGGAACGGACGCGGCCGGGACAACCGCCCCCCGCAAGGACAACCGCAGCAGGCGCCGTACGGGTACGACGCGGCCCCGCCGCCCCACGCACGGCAGCAGTGGCCGCAGGGCCAGGGGCGGCCGCCGTACGGGCAGCAGGGCGCCCCTCAGGCCGGACAGCGGCCGTACGACGAGCCGGAGTACTTCGGCGACCCGTACGGGCAGCAGCACCCGCACCCGCACGCGGTCACGGCGAACAACCCGGGTCACACGCAGGTGTTCAGCGTGGACGACCCGTACGGCCCGGCCACGGACCACCACGCCGGCGCGGCCCCCGTCCCGACGGGCCCCCGGCTCCCCTGGAAGGCGCTCCTGAGCGGCATCGTGCTGCGCCCCGCGGACACGTTCCTGCGGACGCGGGACCACGCCGTCTGGGGTCCGGCGCTGATCGTCACCTTCCTCTACGGCCTGCTCGCGATCTTCGGCTTCGACAAGGCCCGCGACGAGGCGATCAACGCGACCCTGTCGACGGCGATCCCGTACGTCCTGATGACCGCCCTCGGCTTCGTCCTCGGCGGCCTGATCCTGGGCGCGGTCACCCACACCCTGGCCCGCCAGCTGGGTGGCGACGGCTCCTGGCAGCCGACGGTCGGCCTGTCGATGCTGATCATGTCGATCACGGACGCGCCCCGGCTGGTCTTCGCCCTCTTCCTGGGCGGCGAGAACGGCCTGGTGCAGGTCATCGGCTGGCTGACCTGGCTGGCGGCGGGCGCCCTCTTCACGGTGATGGTGAGCCGCTCCCACGACCTCCCGTGGCCGAAGGCCCTGGGCGCGTCGGCGATCCAGCTGGTGGCGCTCCTGAGCCTGATCAAGCTGGGAACGCTGTAACCCGCACGACCACGGAGAAGGCCCCCGCCGACGTCACGGCGGGGGCCTTCTCGTACGTGCTCGCGGCTCAGGCGTCGAGGACCTGACCCTCACGACGAACGACGGGCGGTTCGACGCTCCAGGGAAAGTTGATCCACTCGTCGGTCTTCTTCCACACGTACTCGCACTTCACGAGGGAGTGGGACTTCTCGTAGATGACGGCGGAGCGGACCTCGGCGACGTGGTCGACGCAGAAGTCGTGGACGAGCTTGAGGGTCTTGCCGGTGTCCGCGACGTCGTCGGCGATGAGCACCTTCTTGTCGCTGAAGTCGATCGCGTTGGGGACGGGCGCCAGCATGACCGGCATCTCCAGGGTGGTGCCGACGCCGGTGTAGAACTCCACGTTCACGAGGTGGATGTTCTTGCAGTCCAGGGCGTAGGCCAGGCCGCCGGCGACGAAGACGCCGCCGCGGGCGATGGAGAGGACGACGTCGGGCTCGTAGCCGTCGTCGGCGATGGTCTGCGCCAGCTCGCGGACGGCGAGGCCGAACCCCTCGTACGTCAGGTTCTCGCGTACTGCACTCATGACTGCGACCGCCTCACACCTGGGTCCGATGGAAGTTCATGAAGGAGCGGGAGGCCGTCGGCCCCCGCTGGCCCTGGTACCGGGAGCCGTACCGCTCGCTCCCGTACGGGTGCTCGGCGGGCGAGCTCAGCCGGAACATGCACAGCTGGCCGATCTTCATCCCCGGCCAGAGCTTGATCGGCAGGGTGGCGAGGTTCGACAGCTCCAGGGTGACGTGCCCGGAGAAGCCGGGGTCGATGAACCCGGCGGTGGAGTGCGTCACGAGCCCGAGCCGCCCGAGGGAGCTCTTCCCTTCCAACCGGGACGCGATGTCGTCCGGGAGGGTGATGACCTCGTAGGTGGAGGCGAGGACGAACTCGCCCGGGTGCAGGATGAACGCCTCGTCGCCCTCCGGCTCGACCTCGCGCGTCAGGTCCAGCTGCTCGATGGCGGGGTCGATGTGCGGGTGGCGGTGGTTCTCGAACACCCGGAAGAAGCGGTCAAGCCTCACGTCGATGCTCGAGGGCTGCACCATGGATTCGTCGTACGGGTCGATGCGGACCCGTCCGGCGTCGATCTCGGCCCGGATGTCCTTGTCTGAGAGAAGCACGCCCCCACGATACGCAGGGGGCGCGGACCTGCCCCAATCGGCGGGGCCCGCGCCCGGGCGCTCCCGGCTCAGCGCCGTTCGAGCTCCACCGGCACCGCGTGCCGCAGCCGCGCGCACCGCGGGCACCGGATGAGCCGCCCGGGCCCGATCCGCCCGGCCCCGAGCTGCTGCAACGGGAACGAGGCGGTACTGAACACGTGCCCCTCGGCACAACGGACGACGGTGCGCTCCACGGAACCCATCAAGTCCCTTCCCCTACGCGTGCGGTGGACGAGACAGCCACCTTAGGCGACCGGGAGCCCCTCTCAGGGACGGCACTCCGCACACGCCCGAGAAGGGCGGCGGCTTCGCCTCAACTGGCGCATGGGGTACAGTGTGCAACGATGCGGCACCGGTCATCCGGCCCGCTACGCGGATGTAGTTTAATGGTAGAACATGAGCTTCCCAAGCTTATAGCGCGGGTTCGATTCCCGTCATCCGCTCTTGAAAGAAGGCCCAGGTCAGCGACCTGGGCCTTCTTCGTTGTCTAGACCTCTCGGGGTCCGCGTGCCATTCGCGTGCCATACGAGAGCTGATGGCGCATCAGGGTGTGATCCGGCAGTCCCGCTTAGCGCTGCTCAGTTGCAGCAGTCACAGCCGGCGCGGCAGCCGCAGACGTCCGTTTCGGCCGCCACGGCCTGGGGGGCGGGCGCAGCAGCCCTTGCCCTGCCAGGCGTCGCGGCCTTCCTTGAGGGCGATGGCGGCGATGACGAGGGCGGCGATGGGGTCGGCCCAGGACCAGCCGAGCGTGGCGTTGAGGACCAAGCCGACCAGGAGCACTGCGGACAGGTACGTGCACAGGAGCGTCTGCTTGGAGTCGGCGACCGCGGAGGCGGAGCCGAGCTCGCGGCCGGCGCGGCGCTGGGCGGCGGACAGGAACGGCATGACGGCGAGGGAGAGGGCGGCGATGACGATGCCGGGGATGGAGCGTTCGGCTTCGCCCGTGCCGGTCAGGGCGCGGACGGCATCGACGGCGACGTACGCGGCAAGTGCGAAGAAGGAGACGGCGATGATGCGCAGGGTGCGCTGCTCGCGGGCTTCGCGGACGGCGTGGTCGCGGGCGGAGAACTGCCAGGCGACCGCGGCGGCGGAGGAGACCTCGATGACGGAGTCGAGGCCGAAGCCGATGAGGGCGGTGGAGGAGGCGAGGGTGCCGGCCGTGAGGGCGACGATCGCCTCGATGACGTTGTAGGTGATGGTCGCGGCGACCAGCAGCCGTATCCGGTGGGTGAGCGCGTCGCGGCGGGCCGGGGAGGGCCCGAGGGATATCGCGGTCATCTCAGCAGCAGTCCTTCGTGGCGGCGTCCGGGCAGGTCTGGTCGGACTCGACGGCGACCACGGCGGCCAGCAGGTGGTCCAGGGCGTGGCCGAGGCGTTCGTCGGCGAGCTCGTAGCGGGTGCGGCGCCCGTCGGGGACCGTGACGACCAGACCGCAGTCACGCAGGCAGGCCAGGTGGTTGGACAGGCGGGTCCGCGAGATGCCGAGCGCGTCGGCGAGGTCGGCCGGGTAGGCCGGCGCCCGGCGCAGGGCGAGCAGGATCCGGCAGCGGATCGGGTCGGCGAGCGCGCGGCCGAAACGGGCCAGCACCTCGATGTCGGAGGCAACGGTCAGCACACCCCGACAGTACAGAGAATCCTGAATTCAGGGAAGCTTGAATCATGTGGATCACTGCCCACCGGTGCCGTGCCCCGCCGGCTTGCCGTCCAGCCACCGGCCGGCCGCCGTCTGACCCTTGCAACCGGTACCGAGGTACAGGTTTACCGTCGAAGACATCCCCGCCACCGGGGCGTGAGACGGGAGTGAGCGCGATGAGTGATCTTGCATGGGTGCCGCGGTCCTGCACCCTGCCCACCGAGGAGCGGCCCCTGCGGGTCGCCGAATGGGATGCGCTGTTCGCCGAACGGCTGACCTCGCTGTCGAGGCCGCAGCCTCTCCGCCTGCACCTTGACCTGGCCGGCGGAGAAGGCGTCGAGGGCCGGGTGCGGGACCTGGCGGATCGGGAGGGCGGCTGCTGCTCGTTCTTCACCTTCACCGTCACCCCGGGCGAGAACCTGGTCGGCCTGGACATCGAGGTGGACCAGCAGCACGCCGCAGTCCTGGACGCGCTGGCCGCGCGGACCGCTGCCGCTGGGCAGGAGCGGTGAGCGCGGGCCTGCGCAGCGGGCAGGTCGCCGAGGCGGCCGGGGTGAACGTCCAGACGCTGCGCTACTACGAGCGGCGCGGGCTGCTGGCCGAGCCGGAGCGCAGCAATGGCGGCCACCGCCTCTACGACGAGGACGCGGTGACCGCGCTGCGGGTGATCAAGGCCGCCCAGCGGCTCGGGTTCACGTTGGACGAGGTCGCCGAACTCCTTGAGGCCGGACGCCACCGGCACGGCCGGCCCGTGCCGGGTCTCCAGGACCGTGCCGCCGCCAAGCTCGCCGAGGTCGACGCGAAGATCGCCGACCTGACCACCATCCGCACCGCCCTGGCCGCCGCCGTCGAGGCGGGCTGCGACGACCTGACCGTGTGCGCCGGAAGTTCCTGCTGCCCCATCCCCTTCACCGACCTCGCCGAGGAGAAGCGCCATGCCGGCCCCTGCTGCTGACCCTCGTCCCGGACGTGCCCCGAAGGCGCTCGGCGGCCTGGCCGCGCTGGCCTGTGTGGCGTGCTGCGCGCTGCCCGTCCTGATCACGGCGGGCGTCGTCGGTGCCGGCGCCGGGATGGTGGTCGGCTGGTTGCCCGCCCTCGCCGTCGTCCTGGCCGTACTCGCCGCAGGGACCTGGTGGTACGGACGGCGCCGCCGCTCCTGTTCCTGCGCGTCGAAGAGCGCGGGCGAGGGCGGGTGCGGCTGCAAGGGGACGGCCGACCTGCTGAAGATCGGCGACGCGGGCCGCCGGTAGGGTCCACCGGCATGACCGTCGCTCGTTCCGTCGCCCTGTTCGTCCTCGCCGCCCTCTTCGAGATCGGCGGCGCCTGGCTGGTGTGGCAGGGCATCCGCGAGCACAAGGGATGGATCTGGATCGGCGCGGGCGTCATCGCCCTCGGCCTGTACGGCGTGGTGGCGACCTGGCAGCACGATGACAACTTCGGGCGCATCCTCGCCGCGTACGGCGGGATCTTCGTGGCCGGGTCGATCGCCTGGGGCATGGTCGCCGACGGCTACCGCCCCGACCGCTACGACGTCATCGGCGCCCTGGTCTGCCTCGCCGGCATGGCCGTGATCATGTACGCCCCGCGCAGCCACTGACCGGCCGCGACAAGGCGCATCTAAGCTGCTTCCGTACACGAACGGGAGGCCGAGGACCGTGGCGGACGAGCAGGAGCTGGCCGAGATCCAGCGGCGGCACTGGCAGGACACCTACACCGCCCATCCCGGCATGTACGGCGAGCGGCCCTCCGCACCGGCCACGTGGGCGGCCGACGTGTTCCGTGCGGCCGGGGCCAGGGACGTGCTGGAGCTCGGCGCCGGGCACGGGCGGGACGCCCTGTACTTCGCCCGGGAGGGGTTCACCGTCCAGGCCACCGACTTCTCCGGCGCCGGCCTTGAGCAGCTGCGGGAAGCCGCCCGCGCCCAGGACGTCGACGGCCGGGTCAGCACGGCGGTGCACGACGTACGTGATCCGCTGCCTCTGGCGGACGCCTCCGTGGACGGGGTCTTCGCTCACATGCTGCTGTGCATGGCCCTGTCCACGAAGGAGATCCACGCGGCGGTCGGCGAGATCCGCCGCGTCCTGCGGCCCGGCGGCACCTTCGTCTACACCGTTCGGCACACCGGCGACGCGCACTACGGGGCCGGTACCGCGCACGGGGATGACATCTACGAGCACGGCGGCTTCGCCGTCCACTTCTTCGACCGCGCTCTCGTCGACGGCCTCGCCCACGGCTGGACCCTGAACGACGTCCACGCCTTCGAGGAGGGCGACCTGCCCCGTCGGCTGTGGCGCGTCACCCAGACCGTGCCCCGATGAGCACCGCACCCGTGCCCGCGCCTGCCCTCACCGTCGACGGCACAGGCATGCTCTGCGTCACCCTCCTGCTGCGCCTGCGCAAGGAGATCGACGGCGCAGAGCCGGGCGCCGTCGTCCACGTCATCGCCACCGACCCCGCCGCTCCGCTCGACCTGCCCGCCTGGTGCCACATGACCGGCCACCACTACCTCGGCGCGGTCCCCGACCCGGCCGGACGACCGGTCTACGCGCTGCGGCTCGCCGCCGACGCCCGCCGCACCCGGCCCGACGCCCCCTGGCACACCGTCGACCACTGACACCCGGCGTCCGTCACCGAACCCCTGACTCGGCCCGCTCGCAGAAGGACCCCGGTGCCGACACCGGGGTCCTCTTCGTATGCGATGACGTCACCTCCGCCGTGCGCTTGCCGGGGAAGGCGGGAGAGGGAGCGGAAGCATGCGGACCACGGCGTTCCCGTCCTCGGTCAAGCTCGGAGAAGCCGCCGCGCGCTGCCTGCGGACATCCGCGTCGATGTCGTCGGCGATCTTGCGCTGGTGGGCCTTGGTGGAGTGCTGGTAGATCAGCTGGGCCCGCTCCGAGGACTGGCCGGCGCGGACCATGAGGTCCTTCAGCTTGGCACCGGTGTCGGCGGCGAGGGTATTGCCAGTGTGCCGGAGGTCGTAGAAGCGGAACTCCCTCGGCATGCCGACCGCGTCCCGCGCCTTGCGCCACTTCCGGCCGAAGGTGGTGCCGCGCAGGGCCGCGCCCTTCTCTCCCACGAAGACGAGGCCGTCGGGGCCGTCCTGGGCGAACCACTCCAGGTGCCGGCGGACGTCGAGGAGGATGAAACCGGGCAGCATGATCTCCCGCTTTCCCGCTCGGGACTTGGGGTCACCGATCACCCTGCGTCCGGTGTTCAGCTCCGGGGCGGCCCGCCGGACCCGTACGGAGCCGGAGTCGAGGTCGATGTCAGAGCGCCGCAGTTCGGCCAGCTCCTCCGGCCGCATGGAGGCGAAGGCGCCGAGGAGGACCATCAGCCGCCAGCGGATCCCGATGGCCTCGGCGAGAGCGAAGACCTGCTCGACGGTGGCCACGGGCCGTTCGTCCGCGTCCTCGCGCCCAGCCCCGCGGATGAAGCAGGGGTTGCGGCGGATCAGGTCGTCCTCAACGGCCGTCTGCATGATGGCCTTGAGGAGGCGGTACGACTTGGCGGTCGTCGTGGCGCCGGTCGCCTTCCGTCGTTCCGCGCGCCAGGTCCTGACCTTGGCGGGGCTGACGGCGTTGACGTAGTGGTCGCCGAAGGTCGGCTCCAGGTGAAGGCGGAGCAGCCGCCGGTACAGCTCCTCGGTGGTGGGAGCGACGCCGCGCTCGTCGATCCAGCGCGTGGCGTACTCGGCGAACAGCACCTCGCCGGCGGTCGGGTCGATCCAGTCGCCTCGGGCCTGGTCGGCCTGGACCTGGGCGAGGAAGATCTCGGCTTCGCGCTTCGTCTCGTACGTCTCCGGGGCGGCGCGCAGGACGCCGTCCACTCCGGGGTAGCGGGCCTGCCAGCGGCCGGAGGGGAGCCGGCGTATCGCGCCGAAGCTGCGGCGCGGGGCCCTCTTGCGGGGTCGCGCCATCAGGCCACCATCCCGAAGCCGGAGCGGTGGGCGCGGACGGGCTCGACCGTCCGCTCCTCGACGTACGCGGTGAGCACGCTCTCCGAGATCCGGACGTGCTTGCCGAGCTTCACGTAGCGGATCCTGCGCTCGGCGATGAGCCGGCGGACGAACCGGACGCCGGTGCCGAGACGGTCGGCGGCCTCGTCGACGGCGAGCAGGCGGTCGTTGTTGTTCACCTCCTTCGCCGCACGGGGCTGGGTGAAGGCATGGGGTATCGCCATCTGGCGCAAGGGCGGTCCTCTCCTGGCCTCGGCTGGTGGGGCGGCAACCCCGGCCGGGCCGTGTCGTTCAGGGATGGGATGGGCGTGGTGGTGCGGCCGGCCCTGGGGTTTGCGGTCCAGGGCGGCCGGAGGGGCGGGCTACGGCTGGGGCGGCGGCCCGAACTCCTCCTGGTTGATCTTCATGGTGTTCTCGGCGATGGCGTTGCTGACCATCACGTCGGCCGCCTCGCGGATGCTCGGGTGCTCGTCGAGGTAGGCGACGAGTTCGGCGTTCGCCCGGCGCCACGCGTGCTGAGCTCTCTGGGCTGCCGCGTTGGCGGCCACGACGGTGTCAATCAGCTCCATGGCGCGGCCGGCGGCGGCCAAGGCCGGCGGGCCGACGAGGTTGGACAGCGACACCCCGAAGACCTCGGCAAAGCCGATGGCCTCGTCGAGGTTGATGCGGCGCTTGCCGTTCTCGATCCGCCACACCGCTGACGGGTTCATCTCGTAACCGGCCTCGTTGAGCCGGTCGGAGAGCGTGGTGGTGCTCCAGCCCCGCTGCTCGCGCTCAGCCTTGATCCGCTTGGCGGCGTTGTCCTCGCCCTTGAGCAGGACGCCCTCGGATGCGTCCTCGCCGTCGTCGTCGGACATCGACCCCTCCTTCCTCTCGCAGCATGTCACTGCAATTCGCAGCAGCCTAAACAGTACACCATGTTCTGCCACTTGCATAGCCACTCTGCGTATGGCATGGTTGTTGTGCTGGACCGCTGCTGTCCGCAGGAGACCGCCAGCACCCAGCCAGACATGCAAAAAGCCCCCCGGTGCTTGCGACACCGAGGGGCTCAAAGCGCAAACCTCACGCCGCCCATCCCTGAACGACTAGCTGCAGTGCCGGGATTGCCGTCCCATATGGCCGCAGATTGAGGAGCTCGATGTCCAGTATGGACGAAGCCACCCCGAACACGCCATCGCTTCCCGTCGAGTGGCCGCCGACAGCGATCCCCGGCCAGCCGACCGCCCCGCCGCCCGCCGCAGACCCCGAGGGCGTAGAGGTCCTGGACCTGCTCCGGGACGCGATCCGGCGCTACGTCGTGATGCCGAGCGACGAAGCCCTGACCGCGACCACGCTGTGGGCGGCGGCGACCCACCTCCAGACGGTGTGGCAGCACGCACCGCGCCTGGCGGTGGTCGGGCCCGCCAAGCGCTGCGGGAAATCGCGGCTGCTCGAAGTCCTGATCGAGGCGGTCCACGAGCCGCTGATCACGGTCAACGCCTCCGCCGCGGCGATCTTCCGGTCGATCGGCGAGGGCAACCCGCCCACGCTCCTGGTCGACGAAGTCGACACGATCTTCGGCAGCGCGAAGGTCGCGGAGAAGAACGAGGAGATGCGCGGCCTGCTCAACGCAGGCCACCAGCGCAACCGACCCACCCTGCGCGTCACCGGCCCCAACCACGAGGTGGTCAAGTTCGACACCTTCGCCATGGCCGCCCTCGCCGGAATCGGCGACCTCCCCGACACGATCATGGACCGGTCGGTCGTCATCCGCATGCGCCGCCGAGCCTCGACCGAGAAGGTCAGCTTCTGGCGCTACGGCCGCGACGACCTGGCGGTACGCGAGCTCCGGACTCGGCTGGCGGCCTGGCTCGCCTCCGTACGCGAGAAGGCACTCGCCCTGGAGCCGAAGATGCCGGTCGAGGACCGTGCCGCAGACACCTGGGCCCCGCTGATCAGCGTCGCCGACCTCGCGGGCGGACACTGGCCCGTCCTGGCCCGTACCGCGTGCACGGCCATGACCGACTACGAGGCCGGGCGCGACGAGGACGGCGGGCTCAAGATCCGCATCCTCGCCGACATCCGACGTGCCTTCGCCTCCGAGGGCGACCAGCCGGCGATCCGCACCGGCCGCCTCCTGGAGATCCTCAACGCCGATCCCGAGGCGCCCTGGGCCGAGCACAGCCCCAACGGGCTGACCCCGCGCGGCCTACAGATCCTGCTCCAGGACTACGGCATCAAGTCGGCCAACCGCCGCTTCCCCGGCGGCCACCAGGCCAAGGGCTTCACCCGCGTCCAGTTCACCGACGCGTGGACGCGCTACTGCCCGCCCGAGGCAGCAGCCACGCTCCCCGTCGAGCCCGGCGCCTGACCCTTCCCGACTCGTCCCACTCGTCCCCGCGCAGGTCAGCGCGGGGACGAGTCACCGACCCGCAACGAGTCGACTCGACATCGCCGTCCCACCCGTACCTGCCCTGACCAGCGGCGGGACGGGTGGGACGAGTCCCAGCATTCATGGCCACCATGCCCCCGTGGCCACCCCCCCTCCCTGGAGCACACCGCTTGATCCCGCCCAGCCCTGCCGTCTCTGTACCGCCACCTCTGGCTCTCGCCATCCGAACCGGCGTAGCCCTCCTGGCCCTGGCGGCCTTCGCACTCTCCTACGACGCCCTGCGTCAGATGGCCGCCGCCAGCCACATCCACTGGCTGCTCACGTACGCCTTCCCCCTGGTGATCGACGGCTTCATCGCCATCGGCATCGGCGCCCTCCTCGTCCTGCGCAGCGCGCCGCTGAAGCCCCGCCTGTACGTCTCGGCCCTGGTCGGCATCGCGACCGTCACCAGCATCTGGGCCAACGTCCTGCACGCCGTCCGCCTCAACCAGCAGACCCGGCCAGGCGGGCTCGCGCTCGACGACATCACCGTCGGCGCCATCTCCGCCATCGCCCCGCTCGCCCTCGCCGGCGCCGTCCACCTCTACCTCCTCGTCCAGCGCCGCCCCACCCACGCAGAACCTCGCGATGGTGGCCGCCACATCACGGCGGCCACCACTCCAGAAGGTGGCGCGGCAGCAACGGCTAAGGAGCCGCCGTCAGACAACAACGTGGCCGAGGAAGCCGAGGAGGCTGCCCGGCAAGTGGCCGAGCCCGAGAAGCCGTCCGCCAAGCGTGGCGATCAGCGGCCGATGGCCACGTGGGAGCAGGTGGTCGAGATCGGGCGCACCGCTCCCCTGGGCCGTGACGGCCGCGTCTCCCGCCGCCACATGGAGACGGCCATCCGCGACAAGGGCCTCAGGCCCGGCCGCCGCGAACGCCTGGAGAAGGCCAAGGCCCTGCTCCAGGCCGAGCGCGACCAGTCCTTCACCGAGGTCGCCGCGTAGGCCAGAGCCCTTCCGCACACCGGACGCTCGCCCCGGAAGCCCCTCCGGGGCGAGACCACTTCCGCCGTCACCGCCCCCGCACGATCAGAGAGCCCGCGCATGCACGAACAGCCCCTCCCCAGTTCCCCGTACGCCACCCAGCAGCAGGCCGCGACCCCAGCCCCGGGCGGAGCAAGGTATGGCGTTGGACCGTCCAAGGGCCGGTCCCACGCGGAAGCCTCCACCCCGGGGGTGGCGGAGGCGGGTCCCCGGCGCGAGGGCGCACCGGGGACAGGAGGTCTGCGTGCCGCCGACGAGGCCGCGCTGCACCGCGTCGCCCGCCGTCGCGCCCGCCAGGACGTGCAGCGCAAGGAGCGCGTCGACGTCCGCTACAGCGTCGACGAGAGGCAGGCGATCCTCGACGAAGCCCGTCGCCTCGGTCTGGCCGGCGCGCATCTCGTCGGCGCCATCGTCATGGCCCACCTCGACGGCGACCTCGCCCTGCCCGAGCAGCGAACCGCCTCCGACGACCTGATCGACGAGTACGCTGCGCTGCGTACGCAGCTCGCCAGGATCGGCACGAACGCGAACCAGATCGCCCACCGCCTCAACGCCGGCGGCGAGGCACACCCTGTGGACGCCGCCGTGCTCGCCGAGGCCCGCCGCCTCGTGGCGGCGGTGCAGCAGGCGGTCGCTGCGGTCGACGCCGCCGCCGATGTGGCCGCCACAAACCGCCGGGCGGCCTGATTGATCGCGAACATCGTCAAGCCCGGCCACAAGACCCGAGGCGTCCTGAACTACCTCTACGGACCCGGCCGCGCCAACGAACACACCGACCCCCACCTCGTCGCCTCCTGGGACGGCTTCGCCCCCGACCCCGGCCGCAACCCCGACGCCACACTCGCCCAGCTCGCCACCGCCCTCGACCTGCGCGTCAAGCAGGCCGGACCGAAGGCGCCGAAGAACCACGTCTGGCACTGCTCGATCCGCGCCGTGCCTCAGGACCGCCATCTGACCGACGACGAGTGGGCCACCATTGCCCGCCGCGTCCTCGACGCCACCGGCATCGCCCCGGCCGGCGACCCCGACGCCTGCCGCTGGATCGCCGTCCGCCACGCCGACGACCACATCCACATCGTCGCCACCAAGGTCCGAGGCGACCTCCGCCCGCCCCGCAACTGGAACGACTTCCTGCGCGCCGACAAAGAACTCGTCGCCATCGAGAAGGAATACGGGCTCCGCCAGGTCCCGCGCGGCGACCGCACCGCCGCCAAGCGCCCCACCCGCGCCGAGCAGGAGAAGGCCCAGCGCACCGGCCGAGCCACAACCGCCCGCGAACGCCTGCGCACCACCGCCCGCACCCTCCTCGCAGCAGCCACAACACCCGCGGAGTTCTTCCGCCTCCTCGAAGGCTCCGGGGTACTCGTGGAGATCCAGCGATTCCCCTCCGGGGACATCCGCGGTTACAAGGTCGCCCTTGCCGGCGACAGCAACAAGGACGGCCGGCCCGTCTGGTTCTCCGGTTCCTCCCTCGCCCCCGACCTCTCCTACCCCAAGATCAAGGAACGCCTCACCGCCACCGACACCGACACCGACACCGACACCGACACCAGTCCAGCGGCACCATCGAAGCCCCGTGCCTGGCATCGCCTCGCCCGTGCCACCGACCAGGTGCCCGAGCTCCTCGACCACAGCGAGGACGAGACTGGGCAGGCGCACATCGCCGTCCTCGCCGAAACGCTCGACCTCCTGCCCCTCGCCGCCCCTCCGGGCCTGCGGACCGAACTCCTGCATGCAGCCACCGCCTTCGAGCGGGCCAGCCGCTCCCGCATCCGCGCCCAACACCAGCAGGTTCAGGCCACACGCCGGGCGGTCAAGGCGATCCTGCGTGAACCCGCCCCGAAGGACGGAGTCATCCTTGCGGTCCTCCTCGACGCCGTTCTGCTGGCGGCCGTGGCCGCGCAGCACTGGCACCGCACCCGCAGCCACACCCAACAGGCGGAGGCCGCACGACAGGCAGCCGAGCACCTCCGGGCCGCGTACCAGGCCACGGCATCCGAGCCGCTGGCCGTGATTCATCGGCGAGGAACCGAGCTGCCCGAGTGGATTCGTCGCCAGCAGGAGGCGACCGTGCGCCGAGCTCTCCCGGAACAGGCCGAACAGATCCTCGCCGAGCCCGGCTGGCCCGCCCTCGCAGCCACCCTCGCCCAAGCTGGCACCGCTGGCCACAACCCCGCCGCCCTCCTCACCGAAGCGACCGCCAGGCGAGAACTCGACACCGCCACCAGCGTCAGCGAAGTCCTCACCTGGCGACTGCACCGCCTCGCCGACCTGACCCAGCGCACCACCAGCCGCGCCCCGGCACCCCAGTCGGCTCCCTACCGCCCCGTCCCCACCGACCAGCAGCGCCGTACGCGCTGAACCCCATCCCGCCATCCGACAAGGAGCACACCCTGAAGATCCACCCCGCCGCCGACGTCTTCCCGATGCTCGATCCCGACGAGCTGCTCGACCTCGCCGAGTCCATCAAGACCGATGGCCTGCTCAAGGACATCGTCCTCGACACGGACGGCGTCCTCCTCGACGGCCGCAACCGGCTCGCCGCCTGCGAGATCGCCGGCGTCGAACCCCGTTTCACCACCTACACCGGCGACAACCCCCAAGCGCTGATCTTCTCCAACAACGTCGTCCGCCGACACATCACCAAGGGCCAGAAGGCAATGATCACCGCCATGGCCTGTTCCGTTTCGGGACACTCCCTGCGCGGCCTGGCCAAGACCCACGGCCTCAGCCGTACCCGCCTCTCCGCAGCCAACGTCGTCCTCCGGTACTCCCCCGACCTCGCCGAACAGGTCCGCATCGGCGCCTTCCCCCTCGACGCCGCCTACGACATCGCTCGCGAGCACAAGGCGAAGGCCGAAGACCTCCAGGAGAAGCGCGACCGGCTCACCGAGAACGCCCCCGACCTCGCCAAGCAGGTCACCGAACGCCGTCTCGCCCTCGACGACGCCATCACCACACTGGAGGAACGCCAGGAGCGGACCCGCATACGGAAGCAGATCGCCGAGGCCGACGAACTCCGTCTGGCCGACGGCCACACCACCCCGCCTCTGGCCCTGCTCGCCGAGCGGGGAGACATCACCTGGCACCAGGCCCACCAGCAGGCCGAGCAGTACGTCACCCACCGCCGGTCCGCCATCCACCACACCCAGCAGGCCATCGAACAGGCCGCCCAGCACTGGATTACGATCCGGCCCCCCATAGCCCGCCCCGATACAGCCTTTGCCCGCGAAGTCCACGCTGGCCTCTCACCCGAAGCCCAGGAACTAGCCGCCCACCTCACCCGACTCACCTAACGGGGAGCTCCTCGGGGGACGTTCCGCCGCACGTCGTGTTACCTGAGGAACAGGCGGTTCTTGGGCCAGAGGGCACAACCCAGGGCCACTGGCCCAGCAACTCCCCCGCGCGCAAAGCCTCCTGGGTGCCGCGCTGGTGGCGGACGGGCAGCAGACACGCCGAACACCAAAGCAGTTGTGCAAAATCTCCGACATCAACTAAAGTCAAAGGCGCACTGGAATGCTTCGATGCGTAGTCCGACCCGAGGAGTCGTCCGCATGAGTATGCCTTCGTCGTCGTGGACGACCGACGTGTTCGGCGAGCACGCAGCAGATGTACGCCGCCGTGTCGGGCAGGGCCTGCGCAACATGCAGGCCAACGCACAGGCCGCACAGGAACAAGCCGCATCCCGTACCACTCGCGTCTACGGCACCAGCCGATACGAGAACCAGTACGAGCGGCTGCAGGACGAGCTCAAGGAGGTGCCTGGAGCCCGCGCGGTCAAACCGTTCCAGTTCCCTTACGAGCTGATGCTCATTGGTAAGGGGCTGCTCTACCCGTTCCGGTACTCCAAGACCAAGGCAGACGTACGCAGCGCGCGCATCCCCAGCCAGTCCCGTCTGGTGCAGGAGCTCTTCACGTTCGCGCCGACGCCGAAGCACATCCAGGATCCGTTCGACCTCGACTTCGGGCCGACCGTCCCGATCGCCGAACCGCGCGGCGCTCTGGCGACAGTGCCGCAGGGCACCCAGCTGGTCCTGGTGCCCTTCGCCTGCAACGCCTCCGAGCTCCTCGAGGCGTACTGGGGCATCGCGGCGCTCGGAATGAACCGGCAGCTGGAGTGGGCCACCGACCCCGAGCCGCTCCACCTGCCTCAGGAGGTCACCTCGTACACGCTGCGACCGATCAGCATTCCGAACCAGGTCACGGCACACACCAGCTTCGCCGACGGAATCGAACCCACCCTTACGCTGTCCTCTCGTACCGCCTCGGACCAGGCTCTGCACGCCCCCGTGCAGACCGAGGCCGAACCTGTCGAGGACCAGACCAGCGAAGACGATGCGACCCATTAAGCAAGACCTCATCCCCGGTACGGAAGAACGAGGCACCACGCCACGTGCTATCTCCGACGGCTTCGATCCCACCCGGTTGACCCAAGCCCGTCGTCTGGCGGAGATGACGAAGAAGGACGTGGCCTCCCAGCTCGGGGTGACGCCTGCCGCTGTGGGTCAGTACGAGACGGGGGTGTCGAAGCCACGGCCTGACTTGATCCCCCGGCTCGCGGAGATCCTCGGGGTTCCGGTGACGTTCTTCCTGCTGGGAAGGCCAGCCAATCGGCTCGACGCTTCCATGGCCCATTTCCGGAGCCTGCGCAGCACGCCGAAGTCCCAGCGAGAGCGTGCGCTCGCGTTCGCGGAGCAGGTCTGGGAGCTCACCTACGCGCTGGAACAGCGCATCCAGCTGCCTCTCGTCGATCTGCCCGGATTCGCCGGCGGGGAGGTCCATCCCGGCGAGGAACTGTCCACCGACCCCGTGTCCGCCGCCCGCGAGCTCCGCAGGCGCTGGGGTCTCGGCGACGGCCCTGTCACACATTTGGTGAGGCGGATGGAGTCCCACGGGATCGTGGTGGTCATGCCGCCTGCCAGTGATCCCTCCGCTGCGAGTGTGGACGCTTTCTCTACCCGGGCAGCACGGCCACTCGTCGTTCTGACCGCCAACCGGGCCGATGACATCTACCGGCACCGATTCACGGCCGCCCATGAGCTGGGCCACCTTGTACTTCACGGCGATGCCACTGGCGACAGCCGCCAGGAGAAGGAAGCTGACGCCTTCGCAGCCGAGTTCCTGACCCCCCAGGACAGCATCCTTCCATCCCTGCCGCGGCGAATGGATTTTGCACGCCTAGCTGAGCTCAGGGGAGTCTGGGGGGTCTCCCTCCATTCGCTCGTCTACCGATGCCGCGAGCTGGGGCTGATCTCCGACGCAACTGCCAGCAGGACGTACCAGCGCCTACGCGCTCTCGACGGCCAGCCTGGCTTCACAGCGGAATCCGTCTCGAACTTCCCCGGTGAACAGCCTTCGCTGCTTGGACAAGCCTTCGAGCTGGCTGCCAAGGAAGTGGGCCTATCGGTTTCCCAACTGGCTCATGAGTTGGCGTGGACAAGCACGAGGGTGCAGGACCTGTTGGGTGTTCAGGAACAGAGGCCGGTGCTCCGACTGGTCCAGTAGTAGCGCTGCTCAACCTGACGAGCCGCGGGCGCGCTTCGCTGTGGGGAAGGCACCTGCGGTGCCGCCCTGTCATACAAGGTCGGCCGGGGGCACCTAACGGCACCGGTGGAGGGTGCCAGCAGCACCCTCCACCGGTTTCGCTACGCCATGAGCTTGTGCAGGGCGAGCACCGTCGCGCCTGCGGCACCGAGCCCGGGCAGCGGGCCTGCCAGGATCAGGACGATGGCGCCCGCCAGGACGCCGGCGAGCAGGATGATCGCCCAGCGCTGCGGCAGGGGCTGGGGGTTGTTGGAGCCTGTCACGTACCGTTCTCCTTGAAGAGATCCTCGAGCAGGCGGCCCCGGATGGACCCCGGGGCCGTTCGCATGTGTGCGAACGACGATGCCGCCGTATCCGCGTTGAGCGGGCCTGAAGTCCATGGTGAGGGCCCTGGAAGAGCCTTCGTCAGGACGTGATCAACGTTTTGATCCGGGTAAAGGCCCTTGAAAAGGGCCTTTACCCGGATCAAAACGGCGAGATCAAAGCGCTAACCTTTCTTGGTGGCTGACGCACGGGAGACGAACGAGCGCAGACTGCGTCGGCTGCAGCAGATGCGGCGGACCGGCTCGGTCACGAAGGCGTCTGAGGCCCTGAGCGGAATCTGGCAGGCTGGGAAGAAGCCGGACTCGATCGTCCTGCGCAGCGCTCTGCTGCGGGCCGACGGGGAACGGTCGAGACTCACCAAGCTGGTCCTTCCACGGGGGGTAGCGCTGCGCTTCTACCTGCTGGCCGTCTTCGAGGCGCAGTGCCGGCTGGACACAGGAGACCTCTGGCAGAACGTTCGCCCGCTGAAGGGGGCCGAATCGTGGTCCACCCTCGTTGCCATCGACGGTGCGTACGACACCGCATCTGGCGCGTACGACGCCGCGTTGAAGAACATGCCTCCGGAACTCCGCGGTAGTGCACGCGCGGAGGAACGGTGGTGCACGAGGAAGCTAGAGGACCTGCGGCTTCGGCAAGTCAAGGGAGCCCTGAGAACCCTGGAAGAACTCGGCCATGAAGACGCCTTGGTCTCCATGTCCCGGGGCGCGCGCGGACAGCGGTTGTACGAGGACTTCTCGCTCATGGAGGAAGGCGGGCGGGGCGACATGCCGAACCCGAACCTCTACACCGTCCCCGTCCGTAGCTGGACAGCCGCCAGGACGATCACGCTCCCCAAGGACTTCTTCCTGAAGGGCTGGATCCAGGTGCTCAATCCTTCCGAGATCGCCACCTGGCTCATCCTGAGATGGATGAGCCACTGGGCGCCCAGGAAGCACCGCATGTCAGGGGTCTTCCTCACCACGCGGTCCCGCATGCAGGCTTTCGGCCTGCGTGACGATGCCTGGGAGGACGGGTGTCAGCGCCTTCTCGAATTCGGTCTCATCCGCCACGCCGAACCGCCTGAAGGGCTAAAAGCTGCCGTGGACGCGATCGCCGACCCCGTGATCAAGGCGCTCTTCTCTCAGCCGACTCGCGTCCGCCAGGCTTACGAGCCGCACTATTGGCAGATGACTGACGATGGGCTCGATAAGGACGCCGTACAGACGCTCGACCGGGAACTCACCCATCGGCGAGAGACACTCGCCGATGCTGCCCTGAAGCGCGTGCAGCGCGATTCCGAGCGCCTCGCCGATCATGCGCCGGCCGACGAGTAAGGCGCGCGCCACCGCCCCGGGTCCGGCCCGCTTTGCCGAGACGGACCCTCGGACCTCTGACCCGACCGTCAGCGGCTCCCGGACTCATCGAGATTCGTCAAGCAACGGGGGCTCGCAGGGGCTCCGGGAGTCATTGATAAACGACTCCTGTTTCCGTGTACAGAGCCAAGGCTCCCCGATTCGGAACAGCGTCTGCCGACCGATCAGCCGTTGCTGTGGTTCAGGACGTTACCATTGGTGCAGTGGTTGACGGTGTTGCCGTCCCACGCGCCGCCCACCGGGACGACCGCCAGCTCCTGGAAGCAGACGGCTGCCGCGCTGAAGTTCCAGTTGTTGGCGGCGTTGACCCCCGGACCGAAGTTGCTGTCGTTGTCAGCGTGGGCGGGGGCAGCCAGCGCCAGGCTTGTCAGAGCCAGGGCAGTCACAGAGAAGATCTTCTTCATGATCCGCCAACCGGCGGCGATCGTCGGTGGTCACGGCGGCACAGCAACAATCCGCCTGACGCCTCCGCTCCAACGTCCATCTGGGTACCGTGCTGGTGACGAACTCTGTACGGACACCCGGCGATCAGCTCGGCGGTCCGGCGGTTGGGGAGGTGTCCTGATGCTGGAGGAAGCCGAGGAGATCGGCCGGCGCGTTCGCAGGGCGAGGCTGCGGCTCGGGATGCCGCAGGCCGACCTGGCGACGGCCCTGGGCAAGTCGCAGGGCTGGGTGTCGAAGATGGAGCGGGGCCTGATCGAGCTGGACCGGGTCGGCCTGCTCAACCAGATCGCCGCCGAGCTGCACGTCCACCCGAACGACCTGATCGGACGCCCGTACAGCAACTCCCCGGACGACAACCAGTGGCAGGTCGCCGCCTCCTCGATCCTGCGCGAACTGCGCCGCTACGACCTGTCCCCGATCTTCGACGGGACGCCGAGGCCGGCACCGCAGCTGTGGCGGGAGGTGACCCGCCTGCACCGGCTCCGGGACACCGCCTCCAACGTGGCGATCCTCCGCGTCCTGCCCGACCTGTTCCGCGAGGCCCGGGCTCTGGCCGAGGTGTCGGAGGGGCACGAGCGGGAGGAGGCGTATGCGATCTACGCGGTGTGCTGCAAGTTCGCGCACACCGCCGCCCACTCCCTCGGCCACCCCGAGCTGGTGGCCATGGCCTGCGAGCGGGCCGCGTGGTCGGCGCGGCTGTCCGGTGACCCGGTGCTGCCGGCGGTCGCGGACTGGATGCGGGTCTGGGACATGTGGGCCACGGCCGACTGGTCGGACGCGCTGACGCTCTCGGACAAGGCGATCGGGTCGGTGCAGCAGGCGTACGAGCGCGGCGAGCCGCTGGCCGTACGGGCCTGGGGCACCCTCCAGCTCCGGGCCGCGGTCTCGGCCGCCCGCGCCGGCCGTGCCTCGGAGGCGGAGGACCGGATCGGGTACGCCAAGGACGCCGCCGAGCGGATGGACGCGTACTCCGGGGCACCGGTGTACGACCGGCACTCGCTGACGTTCTCCGCGGGGAACGTGCAGATCCACGCGATCAGCGTCGCGCTGGAAATGGGTGAGCAGGGCAAGGCCCTGGAGATCAACCGCCGCACCAGCCCCGAGCTGGTCGGTGCCCTGCCCAACTCCCGTCAGGGTCACCACCACATGGACATCGCGCGGGCCTGGCTGTGGGACGGCAACCGGGACAAGGCCCTCGGCGAGCTGGAGACCGCCGAACGCATCGCCCCCCAGCTCGTACGCAACCACCCCATCGCCCGGTCGACCCTCCGCAGCATCGTCTACGCCGAACGGGCAGCTACGCGAGAGAAGTTGCGGCGCATGTCCGACCGCTTCCACCTGGACGGATAGGGGTCGTATTCCTCCGGCTCATATTCGGGGTCGTGACCGTCCCTAACTTCGGGGCATGACCGGACGACGCTCTACCCATCTCCCCTCCCAGGGATCCGAGTTAGGAACAGCGGCTCCCTTCTTCCCTCAGCTCGGCGACCTCGCCGCCGACACCGCCCGCGAAGGCCGGGTCGGCGTCGTGGTCACCCTCCCCGGCGAGGACTCCGCCACCACCTACCACCTGCGCCCGCCCGGCGGCGGCCCCGCCTGGTCCGCGCCGGCGGACGGCACGACGCTGCGCCCGGTGCCGGCGCAGGTCACCCACGTCACGCTGCTGCCCGGCCGCGACGCGGTCTACGACCCGCGCGCCCGCCAGGGCTCGGTGCCCGTGCAGTTCCACTTCGAGGACGGTTCGACCCGCGAGGGAGCCTTCGTCCTCACCTCGGCCGAGCTGGAACGGCTGTACGCGCAGACCAGCCGCCTCCTCGACGCGCACGAGAACGCACTCGGCGAGACCTCGTGAACAGGGCCCGTCACCGTGTTCCCTGCACCACGCCCCGCGTGCGAGCGGACCGCAGCGGCCGGATCGCCCTGACGTTCCTCGCCTTCGCCGGCATGGCCGGGCCGACCTGGACGCTGCGTACCCATGCCGACCAGCTCCTCGATGCCACGGTGCACCGAGCGGCCGTGGCCGCACCGGACATCGTCTCGGCGCCTCTCACCACCGACCGCTGAACAGCGAAGAAGCACGGTGACCAGCGTCGGCGGTCATACCGCCCCTCGGAGCCACACCACCCCGACCACCTGCGACCAGGAGGTTTTGATGGACCTTGCCCCCACCCGTACGAGAGGCGTCGACGCCGTCACCGTCCGCCCCGGCCGCCCGCTCGCCGGGACGGTCCGGGTGGACGGCTCGAAGAACGCGGCGCTGCCGTTGCTGGCCGCCGCCGCGTCCTTGGGCCGCAATGTCCGCCTGTCCGGTGTCCCGGCCAGCGCCGACGTCCAGAGGATGCTCGGCCTGCTGGAACAGGCCGGCTATCGCGTCGCCCGTCCGGTCGCCGAGCCGGGTGCCGTGATCGTGGTTCCCAAGGAGCACCCCGCCGAGGCGCCCGACCTGTCCGACGCCGCCCGGATCCGGGCCTCCTACTACCTGGTGGCGCCGCTGCTTGCCGCCTACGGTCAGGCGGCCCTTCCCTGGCCGGGTGGCTGCCAGATCGGTGACCGCGGGATGGAGCTGCACTTCACCGTCTACGAGGCGTTCGGCGACACGGTCCTGCTCGATGACACCGGATACCGCGTCCTGGCCGCCGACCAGACCCGCGACAGGGTCGCCCTGGCGCTGCCGTTCCGCTCGCGGGGAGCGAGCATCGCCGCGATCTGCCGGGCCGTCGTGGCCGGCAGCCGCCTGGAACTGGGCAACCCCAACCTGTCCCCTGAGACCACCGGTGTGCTCTCCGCCTTACAGTCCGCCGGGTGGACGGCCCATGCCGACAGCGACAAGATCACACTGGCACCGCCGTCGGGCGTCCCGGCCGGGACCGTCGCCTGGACTGTTCCCGGCGACAAGATCGAGGCGGGCACGCTGGCCTGCGCGATCGCCGCCACCGCCGGCGAAGGCCGCGTCGAAGGCGTCGCCGGATCCGACCTCGCGGCGTTGGCCAGCCTGCTGGATCGGTCCGGGGTCCCTGTCTCCCTCGCCCCCGACGCGATCACCGTCCACCGGGCCCGCACCGCGAGCGGGCGGCCGCTGCGGGCGGTCGCCTCCCTGACCCCGGGCGGCTTGGACGCCGACTTCGAGCCCGCGCTGCTGGCCCTGGCCCTCACCCTGCCCGGCACCCACCTGCTCGCCGACGACATCAACCCCGGCCGCCACGGCAACCTCCTCCCCCAGCTCGCGAGACTCGGGGCCGTGATCGAGGAACTCTCGCCCACTCACTGCCGCCTGGCCGGCCCCCAGCGCCTGAACGGCACCACGGTGAAGGCCACGGACATCCGCACTGGCTCCGCTCTCCTGATCGCCGGCCTCGGCGCCCGGGGCGTCACCACCGTCAGCGGCCTCGACCAGCTTCGCCGCGGCCACACCGACCTGCCCGCCAAGCTCCGTGTCCTCGGCGCCGATCTGACCGATGTGCCGCGATGAGCAGGACGTACGGCCAGATCGTGGCCACCACCGACCTGCACTCCGCCCTCGACCAGGGCCACAGGATCCTGCCGCACCTGCACGCCCTCAAGGAGACCTCCCTCATCGTCGACTGCGGTGACTTCTTCGAGGGCACCGGCTACTACCGGCTGGGCAAGGGAGCCATCGAGCGGGAGATCCTCATGACGCTGTACGACGTGTTGGCCCCGGGCAACCACGGCTGGCTGCACTACTTCGAGCCCGGTCTGCGCGAGATGACGGTCTGCGCCAATGCCGCCGACGCCACCACCGGACGGCCGCTGTTCGACCGTCTCCGTGTCGTCGAGGTGCACGGCCGTCAGGTCGCCGTCACCGCGGTCATCGGTGTGAGCGCCTTCCACACCATCCCCGCCGCCCAGCGGGCCGGACACCACGTCACCGACCCCGTCACCGCGCTGCGCGAGCTGATGCTGGAGCACCACCACCACGTGGACTCGTGGATCGTGCTGTCCCACTCCGGCTTCGACGAGGACCTCAAGCTCGCCGGTGCCTGCCCGTTCGTGGACGTCATCTTCGCCGGCCACTGTCACAGCGACGCCTACGGACCCGTGCACGTCGGCGACACCCTCGTGGTCAAGGGCCGTGAGCTGGGCGCCGGATACGCCGCCGCCGAACCGGTCGGCTCCGGGTGGGCCGCCCGTACCGCCGTCTTCCCCACCCCTGCGACGGTCCCGGACGAGCTCGCCGTCCTGGACGAGCAGATCGCCTCAACCTGCCAGATGCTCGCCACTCCCCTCGGCACCGTCAACGAGCCCTACCGCGACGCCGTCCTCGACCGCCACCGGCTCCTCCAGGACATCGCCGCCCGGCTGCACACCGGCCTCGGTGCCGGCGCCGTCATCCTCAACGACACCGCCCTACGGCCCGCCCACCTCGGCGACGTCCTGACGCTCGGAGACCTGCTGGCCATCGAGCCGTTCGACAACCAGCTCGTCCACGCCTTCCTCCCCGACAGGTACGCGGAGGATCCGAACGGTCTGCTCATGCACCTGACCGAGCAGACCGGCCCTCTGGCCGTCGTTCCCTGGCCGCTGCCCCAGGGCATCCGGTCGGTCCTGACGACCGACTATCTCGCCGACACCCACCTCGGCGGACGCACCCACCAGGCCGGCCTGCGCCTCGGCGAGGTCGTCCGCCGCACCCTCGCCACTACGCTGCCCGACCAGGAGGAAGGCGCACGATGATCCTCACCGGCCCCGAGATCACCGCCGCCGCCCAGGACGGACGTCTGACGATCAGCCCGTTCGAACCCGGGCAGGTCAACCCCAACAGCTACAACGTCCGCCTCGGCCCCAGCCTGCTGACCTACACGACCGCGGTCATCGACGCCCACCGGGCGAACCCGACCACCACGGTCCAGATCGGCGAGGACGGGTACGTGCTCCAGCCCGGCGAGCTCTACCTCGGCCACACCCTCGAACGGGTCGGCTCCGACACCTTCGTCCCGCTTCTGTTCGGCCGCTCCTCCGTCGGCCGCCTCGGCCTGTTCGTCGAGATCACCGCCCCCATCGGAGACATCGGCTTCCACGGCCAGTGGACCCTGATGCTCTCTCCGATCCGCCCTCTGCGCGTGTATGCGGGCATGAAGATCGGGCAGATCATGTTCTTCGTCTCCACTGGCGACATCGACCTGTACGCGGGCAAGTACCAGGCCGCCGACGGCCCCCAGCCCTCCTGCTACTGGCGGGATGTCTCCCGTGTCGGGGCGGTCGCCTCGTGATCCTCACCGGCCCCGCGATCACCGCCGCCGTCCGGGCCGGCGAGATCACCATCGACCCGTACGACCCCTCCCGCGTCTCCCCGAACGCGTACGACTGGCGCCTCGGCGACACACTCCGAATCTGCGCCGGCGACCTCGACGCCGCCGTCCCCACCGCCTACACCGAGCAGACGATCCCCAGCACCGGCCTGGTCCTCCAGCCCGGACTGCTCTACCTCGGCGTCACCCACGAGCGGACCGGATCGGAGACGTACGCGCAGATGCTCAATGGCGACCGCACGATCGGAGCCCTCGGCATCTGGGTCCACGTCTCCGCCCCGCTCGGCCACCAGGGCCACGCGATCCGCTGGACTCTGGAGATCCGGGCCGCCCGGCCCGTCCGCGTCTACCCGGGCATGACGTTCGGCAAGCTGGTCTTCCTGGCCGCCCAGGGCACACCGGCCAGCTACCAGCAGCAGCTCGCGAAGTACGCCTCCACTGACGGCATCGACATCTCCCGCCTCTACGAGGAGATCGCCGGAGGCAGCCGATGAGCACCCTCGCCGGTCCCGCTCCGGGGCCGATGGCCGCCACTTTCCTGGACCTGCCCGCCGGCAGTCCCGGCGGCAGCGCCGAACTCTTCCTCGACCTCTACACCGGCGAGAGGCCCCTCATCCCCGCGAGGGCCTTCATGCTCGCCCCGGCCGGCCCCCGCCCCCGGACGCCTGCCGGCCTCGACCTGCTCAGCGCGGGCGGCAAGTGCTTGGAAGGACCCGCCTTCGGCCGCTACGTCGCCACCCTGCGTAGGGCTCTGACGGCCGCGATCAACCCCTCCGAGATCGGCATCCTGCACCTGCACCACCTCGCCTTCGGCGCCACCCCCGCCCTGATGAGGGCCCTACCCACGCACCCCCGCATCGCCCTGGTCCACGGCACTGACCTGCTCTTCGCCGAAGCCTACCGAGACCAACTCCAGGTGCTGCGGGCGACCGCCCGGGCTGCCGACGCCATCGTCGTCCCCACCGGGGCCATGGCCGACCACCTCTTCAAGCTCGCGCCGCAGACCGACCGCCGCAAGATCGTCCACATCCCCTGGGGCATCCCCGACCAACTCCTCAGCCACCCGCCCGCCCGCAGCACTCATCCATCGAGGAGCCACCTGCGGCTGCTGTACGCCGGCCGGCTGACGGCGGAGAAGGGCGTCGAGGCCCTGATCCGGAGCGTGGCCCCGCTCCAGGGCGTCGAGCTGTCGGTTGCCGCCCCCAGCGCCCAGTTCCGCGCGCTGGCCCCACGACTGCAACGGCTCGGGCTGAGGGCCCGCTACCTCGGCTGGCTCCGCCGTCCCCAGCTGTGGAAGACATTCGCCGAGCACGACGTGCTCGTCATGCCCTCCACGACCCTGGAGGCCATGGGGCTGGTCTGCCTGGAAGCCCAAGCCTGCGGCCTCCCCGTCCTCTACCAGCCCGTCCCCGGCCTCAGCGAAGCCCTCGCCCGCTCCGGGCTGACCACCGACTTCACCCACCCCTCCGCGCTCACCCGGGATCTGGACCGCCTGCGAACCGAACCCGGCCTCCTCCCCGCCCTCAGACAGGCCGGATACGCCAACGCTGCCCGGTATCCCCTCTCGAAGACCGCCCGCGAACTGGCCGAGCTCGGCCGACAACTCACCTGAGAACGGCCCACGCCAACTGGCACGCCGCTGCCCAGCTCGACCGGCCCACGTCATTACGCTGGCCGCTGGGATGCCCACACGAAGAGGGAGACCATGCCGTACCGCACCGACCGCATCGAGAACCTGCTGAGCGAAGGCGTCCGCGACAAGGTCTACCCGGGCGCGGTGTGGGCCGTCGGCGACTCCGGCGGAGCCCGGGCGACGGGCGCGACCGGGGTCCTGGACCCTGACGAACCGGACGTGAGGATGCGGCCGGACACCGTCTTCGACGCCGCCAGCCTCACCAAGATCCTCGCGGTCTGGGCCTCCATCGGCGCCCTGTGGGAGGACGGCGTCCTCGATCTCGACGCCCCGCTGGGCACCTTCTGGGACGAGGTCACCGGCCACCCCCTCGGCGCCGTGACCGCCCGGCAGCTCCTGACCCACACCGCCGGTCTCCCCCTCCGGGCCCAGCTGAAGAACCTCTACGGCACCGATCCCGCGGGCATCCGCCGCGGGGTCCTGCGAGAAGCCCTCAACCGGCCGCCCGGCGAAGCAGTCGAGTACACCGACCGGGCCGCCCTCATCCTCGGCTACCTCGCCGAGCACCTCTCCGGCCAACCCCTCGACCAGCTCTGCGAGACGCGGACCTGGCGCCCCCTGGGCATGAACACCACCCGCTTCGGCCCGCTGCCCACCGGCCTCACCGCCCGATGCGCCCCCACCGAGCTCGACCAGGACAGCGGCACCCACCTCAAGGGAACCGCCCACGACTTCTCCGCCCGACTCCTCGGCGGCGTGTGCGGCATCGCCGGCGCCTTCACCGTCCTCGATGACCTGGCCGTCTTCCTCCGCTACATGCTCGACCACACCACGGCCCCCACCCAGGCCGGTTTCGGTGCCGAATGGAGCGCTCACTCCCTCACCGTGCAGACCGGCGGCCTCCAGCCCGAGCGCGGCCTGTTCTGGCACCCGGCGCCCGGCACCGCCGACGAGCAGGACGTCTGGGTCCACTACGGCTTCACCGGCACCGGCATGTGGATCTCCCCCACCCAGGGCCGATGGGCGGTACTCCTGACGAACAAGCTCTACTACACCCGCGACCGCCAGCCGTTGACGGACATCCGCAAAGCTTTCCGCGGGCTGGCGTTCGCCTGACGCACCTGGCCCCTTTCGTCACTCACTGATCAGCGGACCTCACTATCTGCCCAGCAGCGGTCCACTTGTCAGTGGGCTCGTCCACAATCAACTCATGTGGGACAACTCTCCGTTCCCCATGCCGGACGGTGCCGAAATCACCGACCGCCAGGGAGACCAGTACAAGGTGAACGTCAGCATCCCGCTCGACGCGGACGGGTTCTTCGGACGCCAGTGCCCTGATTGCTCGATGCTCTTCCGCGTCCACGGTGACGACTACGCGGCTCTGCCCGACGAACTCCGGCTCTGGTGCGTGTACTGCGGCCACAACGCGGACCACCGGGACTTCTGGACCGACCAGCAACGCGAGCGAGCCATGGAAGCGGCCAGAGCTCTGGGCACGCAGATCATGCAGCAGGGGCTCGCGAGAATGGCGCGCAAGGCGCGGAGCTCCTCACGTCGTGGCCATGTCTCGGTGTCGTTCCGCAGCCGCCCCCGCTACCCCCGCCCCCTTCCCGAGATCGACGAAGAGCGGCTCGCCCGTACGCGGACATGCGCGGGATGCGAGATTCGCTACGGCGTCTTCGGCGAGCACCGCTACTGCCCCTCGTGCGGTCGGCTGCCTGCGGCCACCGTCGCCTTCGACGCCCTGCAGGCGGAGACGGCCCGGCTCGACGCACTGTCCTCCTTGCCCGACGAGATCCGGGCCGCGCTACGCGAGCAGGGGGTGTTCACCCGCAGTTGGGTCGACACGATCGAGAACGTCGTGGGTGTCGTGGAGGCGCTCGGCTCGTCGGTATTCCACGAGCATGTCACGGACTCGGAAGAGCGGCTGCGTGGCAAGGGGAGCATCTTTCAACGGCTCGACGACATGGCGGACCTCTTCGTTTCGGCCGGCTTCCCTGACGTACGCGGTTCGGTGGGGTCACCCGCCTGGCAGCGGCTGGTCCGGACCTGGGCGGCGCGCCATGTCTTCACCCACAACGACGGTGTCGTCGACGAGAAGTACCTGCGTCGGGTCCCCACTTCTCGCACCTCCGTCGGTCAACGGCTCGTCATCTCGGACGCCGACTGCAGGGAGGCGATCGACGACACCACCGCTCTGTGCCGAGCGCTGGTGGACATCAGGCGCCTGTGACTGGTTCTGACCGGTAACGCGATCACCTTCCCAGTCTGCGGACCGGCTGGGGGACCAGTGTCGGCGCCGCGCCGTAAACTGTGGACAAGGCGCGGGGCCGACAAATAACGAGGTGCCATGCGTCACTCCCGCGTCATCGCTGCGAGCTTCATCGCCCGCGTGCTTCCCGACCCGTACGAAGCCGTACTCGGCGGGCCGGATCCGGAAGCCACCCACCGCCTGCTCGCCACCGTCCACGCGGATTTCGTCTGCCCGTCAAATGGCCACTCGATCTCGTGGCAGGACTGCTATGACGGCGCGATGATCCTCCCCCTGCCGCACAAGGCCGACCTACTCCTGGATGGGAGGGGCAATCCGAAGCCCCTCCCCGTCCACGTGACGGGCGAAGCCGCCGCCCGAGCTCGAGAGGCTCAAACCATCGCCGCGCGCATCCGCCGAGAGGCTCGGCATATGCCCTTGGGCAACCAGGGATGAACCGGCTGGCTGCACCCCTCCTTTGGGGTGCGGCCGACTCTCACCCGACGCGCGGTGGAACGCGTAGCAGGACCGGTTCGTCCTGTCCCTCCCAGACGATACGAAGGACAGAGGGAACGGCTTCCTGCATGGACCCGACCATCATGAAGGAGTACACGTCCCCCGCTGCCACGGAGAGACTGGGCGGCCATTCGTCCCGCGCACCAGGCGCGTCAAGGCATCGAATGTTTTCGGCGGGGGCGGTGCCGTAGTTGATCAGCTCCCAGACGGCCTTGTTACGGTGCTCGATGCGGAACTGCGCACGTGGCCGGTTGTCCTCTTCCTCCTGCCTGCGCCGCTCGGCTGCCTCGCGCCGCTGGTCGGCAAGAGTTTCTTCGGCAGCTGTCGCTGACCGCTCCGCCGCGTCGCTCGAGCGACGCGTCTCGACCACCGACTGCTCGGCAGCGACAGCCGAACCTTCGGCAGCGTCAGCCGCACGCTTGCTGTGCTTCACCGACCTCAGACTGACGACGAAGGCCGCCAGCCCCAGACCCGCTCCCAACCATCCCGGGGCATCTCCCATGTCCATGCCGTGAACGTACGCCGCCGGTCTGACACCGATGCGTCTCACGAGCGCAGGGATGCCCGTCGGCCTCCCGGATCAGCGAAGCAGGGCGGAAATTGCGACGGGGGCGGCTTCGCGAGCGGGGCGACCGTATCGGTCGCCGTCTGACACTCTGCGGGCCGCCGTGCCACAACGTGCCAGTAGGGGCGGTAAACAGCGGGCAACAAGGGTTGCCGGAAGGAGGGCGACGGACGCCCCTCAACGGGCGTTGCCGCAGGTCAGAAGCTATATATGAGCCCGAGTGCCGGGTGATTCCCAAGCTTATAGCGCGGGTTCGATTCCCGTCATCCGCTCCATAGCAAAGCCCCAGGTCAGAGGCCTGGGGCTTGTTTGTTGTCCAGGCCGTCCGCCTCCTGGTCGGCCGTCGACGCGATCTGACCCTTGATCACTGGGCGTGCGCCGCTGCCGGCCGGTAATTTCGTGCGGCCGAGGACATCGCTGGAACCACCTGGTCGGTGGCCTCGGAGGGCGCGCATCAGGGGGCGGAACAAGCATGAAGGATCTTGTCGTGGGCAACGGCGAGCGCGAGACGGCGGTCCGGCTGGAGAAGCACCGGGGAGAACTGACCGGGTACTGCTACCGGATGCTGAGCTCGTACGCCGAGGCCGAGGACGCCGTGCAGGAGACGATGGTCCGGGCCTGGCGGAACCTCGAGGGGTTCGAGGGGCGTTCGTCGCTGCGGTCGTGGTTCTACCGCATCGCCACCAATGTGTGCCTGGACGCACTGGCCGCCGGCAGGCGGCGGGCTCTGCCGATGGACCTCTCGGAGCCGTCGCCCGGCGCTTCGGCCCCGGGAGCCCCGGAGGACGCCACCATGTGGATCGGGCCCTGTCCCGGAGGGGACCCCGAGGCGGCGGTGGCAGCGGGCGAGTCGGTGCGGCTGGCGTTCGTCGCCGCGCTCCAGCGTCTCCCGCCCAGGCAGCGGGCCACGCTGATCCTCCGGGACGTGCTGGCCTTCTCGGCCCGCGAAGTCGCCGAGCTGCACGGCTCGACCGTCGCCTCGGTCAACAGTGCCCTGCAGCGGGCCCGTGCCACATTGGCCGCGCACCGCGGACCCGCCGACAGCCCCGGTAACCGGCCGTCCGACGCCGTCCGTCGCGTGCTGGCCGAGCGGTACGCCACGGCCTTCTCCCGCTACGACATGGAGGAGCTGAGCATGCTGCTCCACGTCGACGCCACGCTGTGTCTCCCCCCGTACGCGAAGTGGATGCGCGGGGTCCCCGACATTCAGGCGTGGCTGACCGGGCCCGCCGTCGGCTGTCGCGGCTCCCGCCTGGTCCCGACCACGGCGAACGGCACCCCAGCGTTCGGCCAGTACCGGCCCAGCCTCGACGGCACGGGCTACGAACCCTGGGCGCTCCAGGTCATCGAGTTCTCCGGCAACCGCATCACCGGCATCCACGCCTTCCGCGACACCGAGCACCTGTTTCCGCTCTTCGGCCTGCCCGCACACATAGGCCCGGACTCCTCTCCTGACACCATCGCCACCGATGGCCGCCACCTCCCGGACGACCCAAACCATGCCTGAAGGACCCACATGCCTTGGTCAGAGCACATCGTCGTCCGTGACGGCGTCCGTATTTCCTGCCGTGACTGGGGAGGTTCGGGGCCGTCCGTCGTCCTGTTGCACGGGCTGGCCGGCCACGCGGGCGAATGGGACGCCATCGCCCGGGACCTGAGCCTCCGCCACCGGGTCGTCGCCGTCGACCAGCGGGGCCATGGTGCCAGCGAGCGCCGTCCGCGGGACGTGTCCCGGGCCGCGTACGTCGCGGATACCGTCGCCGTACTCGAACAGCTCGGCCTCCAGCAAAGCGTCCTGGTGGGCCAGTCGCTGGGCGGCCACACCGCCATGCTCGCCGCCGCCGCGTACCCCGGCCTCTTCCGTGCGCTCGTCCTGGTGGAGGCCGGGCCGGGCGGGCCGAACCGTGACGTACAGGCGGAGATCGGGGGGTGGCTCGATTCCTGGCCCAGGCCGTTCCCGTCACAGGGGGCTGCCGTCGAGTTCCTCGGCGGCGGTCCGGTCGGCGAGGGCTGGGCGGCCGGCCTGGTGGAGCACGACGGCGGCTGGTGGCCGCGCTTCGACCGGGACGTGATGGTCGAGTCGCTGGCGGAGATTGCCCAGCGGTCCTTCTGGGACGAGTGGTCGAGGGTAACCTGCCCGACCCTGGCCGTCCTCGGCCAGTCCGGCATCATCCCGTCGGGGGAGATTGACGAGATGCTCCGGCGGCGGCCGGAGACGGTGGCTTTGAGCGTCCCCGGGACGGGACACGACGTTCATCTGGAGCGACCGGACGTCCTGCGGCATGTGCTCCGTGGGTTCCTTGGAAACGTCACATGATCTGCCAACCGCCGGACGGCGTGATCACGTTCCCGGTCACCGGCCGCTGTTCTCGGCGAGTGTGTGCGCGACAAGGGCGTTGGCGTGACCGTGTCCCAGGCCGTGCTCGGACTTGAGCCAGGAGAGGAGCTCCATGTGCTTGGTCAGCGGGGAGGAACGGATGAGGTCCTTCCACTCGTGGATCGGGCGGCCGTACTTCTTCTCGATGGAAGGAAAGTAGCTGGCGGGACCCTTTACTGCGTCGGTCATGAGATGTCCCCGGTTTCCTGTCGAAATGATCTTGGTGGTGTCGATGATGCCTGCCCGGTGCGGCAGGCGGCTAGCAATTCGCCCGGGCGGTGGCCAGGCGGGCTGTCACCGCGGTGAGCCCCAGCAGGCCGAGGCCCGCACCGGCGGTGAAGGCCAGGACGGAGGTGGCGGAGGCCATGAAGCCGGCGAGAACGACCACGGGGACGAGGCGCGAGGCGCGAGCCCAGCGGCGGTGGCCCCGGGCGGCGAGCGGGCGTGCCAGGACGACGAACGCGGCACACAGGGCGAGGTAACCGGCCATCCCGGCCACCATGTGCACGGCGCCGTGGCCGCTCATAGCCGTCGCGTCCGGAGAGCCTTCGGGGAATCCCGCCCCCGCGTCGGCCGGGAAGAGCGCGGCGGCCCAGAACGAGGCGCCGAAGGCACCGACCAGGACCGGGCCCCAGGTTCCTCCCGCGCCGCCGCGCAGCACCCGGCGCAGACCGGCCGCACCCGCGATCAGCAGCGTTCCGGTGAGCAGGAAGGTCACCGTCTGGATCCAGCCCGCCTCCCCAAGGGAGAGCTGGCTGATCGCGTTACGGGTGAAGTCGAACCCGTTCCGCGCGAAGCCCTGAGCGACGCCGGCCAGGAGGAACAGCGGGCCCGCCACCACGCCACCGACCAGAGCCCTCCGCGCCACAAGGCCAGACGCGGGCGCGACAGGGACGGCGTGCTGGGGAGCGCTGAGCATGTGGGTCATGGACGGGCCTTCCTCGCGTCGGTGTTGTCGCCCTTGTGACCGACGGCCGTACGCGAAGTCATCGCTCCCCGCCAAGTGCGCTGCGTCACAGGCCACTCGGTCCCGTCCTCCGGCTTGTCGAGAAGGCCGTGCCACAACGTGCCAGTAGAGGCGGTGAACAGCGGCCAACAGGGGGCGATCAGGGTCGGCCGAAACTACCTGTTCGACACTCGTTTCAGCAGGTCAAAGGCATGTGTAGGCTCAAGTACCGGGTGATTCCCAAGCTTGTGGCGCGGGTTCGACTCCCGTCATCCGCTCGTGAACGAAGCCCCAGGTCAGGGACCTGGGGCTTCGGCGTTGTCCAGACTTCTTGGGAGGTGCCGTGCCCTCCGCGTGCCCAATCTCGCACGAACACCCTGCCGAAGGGCACGCACGATCTCATGCCACGCCGACACGTAGGCCGGACTCATGGCGCAAAATGATCACCTTCAGTGATCTTCAGGTGACAGGTTGTCAGTGGCGGGTGCTTTCATGAGCCGGTCACGCAGGGAGGCGTGACACAGCTAGTGAGGGGGACACGACTGTGCCCGTGATCGAGGAGTACAAGAGGTCCGACGGGACCGTAGTCAGGAGACACGTCCGTCTGCCGGCGGGTGCCCGCCGGCAGACGGCGATCGCCGGACTGATCGTGGCGGGGGTGTTCCTCTTCGGCAGCGGCAACACGACCACCGGCGCGAGGACCCAGTCGGGTCAGCACCGGTTACCCCAGCCACAGTCGACGGTGGTCTATCCGATCAAGTGGCCCGGATGGGACAAGCCGGTGGTCCAGCCTACGCCGACAGTCTCGTATCCGATCGTCTTCCCCACCACGGGGAGTGGGCGATGAGCCGTCGCCCGATCCGTCGCCGGCCCGCCCAGAAGCGTGGTTCCGACGGGAAGTTCCTGTTGATGCTGGGTCTGATCGGCGTAGTGGCTCAGGGGCTGTTGGCGGCAACTCTGTCCTGGCTCGCCGAGCACCCCTGGATTCTCGCTCTTCCGGTCCTGGCAGTGGCCGGGGCAGGTATAGCCCTTGTACTTCTGCGGCGGGAGGCGACTCGCCGGGAGCGGATCCGTTTGCAGGGTCTTCGATACCTGGTTGAGCACCTGGATGGCCTGCACTACACCCAGTTCGAGTACGCCGTCCGCGACTTGATGCGGCGCGATGGCTATCAGGACGCCCAACAGGTCGGCGGAAGCGGCGACAACGGAGCCGATGTGAAGGCTACCGATCCGTTCGGGGGACGCTGGGTGATCCAGTGCAAGCACCGTAAGGCCGGCTGGTCGGGGGCGGCTGTCGGTACCCCCGACCTCCAACGCCTCAATGGCACCGGCCGCCAGATCCACGATGGCGATGTCATCGTCATGCTCACCAATGGTCGTTTCTCCAAGAACGCTCCCGACTTCGCCAAGTCCCAGCGCCTCCACCTGGTCGACCGCCACCTCCTCGCCCGATGGGCCGCCGGCTCCACCCCGCTGTGGGAATTGCTGCGAGCCGTACCGCCGCCGCGGAGACCCTCCTCACCATCCTGATCCGTCACCGTGGACGTCCAGGCGGCCAAAGCCACGCCTCACTCTCCGGAGGAGATCGAGGTCGCCTCCGGAGAGTGAGGCAGTCCGGCCACGATGCGCTTCAATCTGCCCCGTCACCCATGCAGGTGATGGGCCCCGTAAAAACCTCATGGCCTGCAGGGAAGCCCCCGTGAAAGTTTCATGTCCGCACTCTTCCCCGAGCCAACTGATCCCGGCCGCTCCGGATACCTGGATGCCGCCGATCGCATCAAGCCGGGCGACACGCTGCTGATCCGATTTCCCAGCGAGGCTGCTTGCCGCTCGAGCGCCTTCAAACGTGCCGCTACCCGCCACGGGCTTTCAGTAGCCCAGGCAAAAGAGTACGTGGCACTGGCGCGGTGGTTCAGCCCGGACATGCGCCCGCGTATCTTCTCTGACGTCCAGATCTCCTACACGGTCCTGACGGAAGCAGCCCGCGACTACTCAAGTCCAATACGCCTGATCACCAGCGCTGGGACGTCCTTCGCTCAATGGTCGATGCTGCGGCGAGTGAAGGACGGAAGCGCGTGACGGCGAATGAGTACCGGTCCGCAACCGGTTCCAGGCAAGTTCCGAACCAAGCCAGCGCCATACCGGCCGAGGCAGTGATTCGACAGCTCGAACGTCCTGGCGTCTGGCAGGCCGTCGTCGATTGCATCGGGGCAGACCCTGTCAGCCACCGAGAGGTACCGCTGCGCCTCTCGGCGTGACGATCACCTCGTGAAGTGGCGGACCGGCTTCTGGACTTCGCCTTCAGCGACCAACGCCGGGGGGCGCGCCACAATGTGCCAGTGGAGCCGGTGGATCACGGTCACCAGAGGCACGTCGAAGACGACCAGGCACCAGAAAGCTCAGGAGGGGTTCTCACAGGTCAGGAGCCGCACACACCCAGTTTCCGGGTGATTCCACGCGCACCGCCTTCGCACCGACCCGCCGCCGCATTACGTTGTTCGGCGCCCGAGATGTCGCGTCAGGAGGTCGGCGAAGCCTGGCAGTCCGGCCTTTGCAAGTCGGGCGACGGTATCGGTGATCGTCACTGGCGGGTTGCGCTTTTCTCTGACAAGCCTGACCACCGTCTCCGCCACCTCATGCGGCAACTCGTCATACAGCCCGCACAGGTACGAATCCGGGTCGATCACCCGTACTCCGCGCTCAGCCAAGTCACCGGCAGGGAAGTCGGCGAGATTCCACGTGATCAGCGCGTCCGCCCCTGCAGCCACCGCTGCCGCCGCATGGTGCCGATCGTCGGGGTCATCGCCCGGCATTTCATCGACAAGGTGCCCATAGGCCGCCGCCGGGATCTCGCAGTCGGCGAAGAAGCGTCGAACGGCCTGGGCCACAGCGGCAGCTGACTCCGCCGAACGCCTTCCTTCCCGGACGATGACCCGCTCCCACTCCGCGAGCAGTCGTTCGGACCACACGATCTCGTGGACGGAGTCTTCCGTGAGGGCCAGCATCACGTCCATCACCGAGAACGGAAACAAGACGTTGGTGTCCACGAAGACCCGCACCGCCACGCTCCCCCCTCTTCCTGTTGCACTACTGCCGGTGACACCCACATCAATCGGGCAGGTCGGCGTCCGCCAGGAATTCGGCGATCTGGCGTCGCCCCTCCCTGCGGCGCTCACGCCGCTGCTGGAACGCCAGCACGTCCGCAAGGCGGACCACGCGGTGGCTGCTGCCGGGAAGATTCGTCGAGGGGATGTCGCCGGCGTCGAGCAGACGGGCGATGAACGGCCGAGACAGACCCAGAAGCTCAGCGGCCTCAGCAGGCGACAGCTGTACCTCGGACGCCAGGACTGTCACCGCATGCCCGCGGGACAGCTCACCGGCCGAAGCCAGAAGAAGACGGACCAGCTCCCTCGGCAATGCCAGTTCGCCGCCGTCCGGGGTGCGCACCAGCACCTCGACCGACTCCGGCGCCATCCGGGCAGTCGCGGCAAGCGCGCACTGGTGAGAGGGATCCGGTTCGACCCTCTCGGCACGGGCAAGAACGCTGGAACGAGCCATGGCCGCCTCCAATCACTGACCCCGGCGAGACTGCATCTGCAATAACTGTAACCAAGGGGCTCGGTGCGGGCAACTACGGAGGAGAGGGATCTCAACTACGCCAGGCAACACGTTTGCAGGCGGTCGTCTCCCGTGATGTCACCCGGGAGGCCGTGCCACAACGTGCCAGTAGAGGCGGTGAACAACGGACAACAAGGGAGCGGCAGGACAGCCGGAACGGGGCCCAGAGCCGGACGTTCGCACAGGTCAGAGGCCGTACGTAGGGCCAAGTACCGGGTGATTTCCAAGCTTATAGCGCGGGTTCGATTCCCGTCATCCGCTCTTGTGTGAAGCCCCAGGTCAGCGGCCTGGGGCTTCGTCGCCGTCCAGGCCCTTGGGGCACGCGTGCCGTGCAGGCGCCGTAAGAGGTCGTTTCGTCTGGTCGCCACAGGCAGGGTGTTGTCCACGGCTGGTCGGCGGCGGAGGTCCCCGAGGGACAGAGCGCGTCGGCTGACCCAGAAAGCGGCAAGAGGCCGGATACCCGGCTCTTGTCCGGCCGCCTGCCGTCCGGTACATCGTGCGTGGTCATAATGCGCGGGTGAGCAGACCTCCCGTGCCGTTGCCCGCCGAACACATACCACCCGGCACCGCCGCGTGGCGGCATTCGGAAGCCGAGCGTTGGCTCGCTGCCGCGCCCGCCCGGTGGGCGCACCCTCTGTGGACGTTGCCGGCGCTGATCGCCTCACTGGTGTGGGACATCGCGGAGGCTCCCGTCGCCCCCTGCACGTCCGCCGCTCCGTGCGGCACCGACTGGCTGGGCCTCGGAACAGCCGTCGTGCTGCTGCTGACCCTGTACTGGGTGTGGCGGCAGCCACGGCTCGCGCTCGCGGGGCTTGCGGCCACGCTGACGGGGTTCGCCGTCGAAGGCGGCTACGCGTCGGCGCTCGGCGAACCGTCCACGCTCGCGTTCCTGATGGCCGCCGCGTTCACCACCGCCGGGCTCGTCCATCGGCTGGCCGCCGCCGGACGGCAGCGGGCGCGGGCCCTGGAGGCGGCCGGGCCGGTCGCACAACCGCTGCCCGCCGCCGCGCGGACGTTCCGCCGGGGTCGGCTCTCCCTCGTCCTGGCCGGCCTGCTGCTGGGCGTCGCCGGGTTCGGCTGCTGGCAGGTGCACCAGGTCGTCGACGCGTACGAGGAGCGGGCCGCGGAAGCCGCGCACCTGTCCGGACGGGTCACGGCCCTGGAGCAGGACGACGACATCGACATCGTCGAGGTGGAGGCCGACGGGCGTACCCATCGCTTCGAGACGGCCTCCCCCGAGGACTTCCCCGTGGGCAGCCGGGTCGACGTCGTCGTGGACGGCGACTGGGCGGCGCTGGTCGCGGAGCCGTACGACGCCGTCGGCTGGGAGCTTCTGGCGGTGGCCGGCTCCGTCGCGGGGCTGGCGTTCCTCGCCAACGGCGTGGACGGACGGAGGCGTTCGCAGCGGCTGCGGCGCGAACCGCTGCCGGTGCTGCACGTGCTGGTGCGCGAGGATCACGACGACGGCCGCACCTGGGTGTTCGCGGCCGACGACCCGGAGGGCCTTCGGCCGATCCTGCACTTCCATTCGCTGTACGCCTTCGAGCAAGAAGAAGACGACGAGGACGGCGGCGCCGCACCCGTCGTTGAACTCGACAAGATCACGGAGGTCCTCAAGGGCGAGGATCCTCCCCCGCCGCTGCGGGAGGCCGTTCTGTACGGCGCCCCCTACGCCGGCGCCGAAGTCGCCTTCGTCGCGTTCGACGACGAAGACGACGTCGAGGTGTCGGTGCAGTGCAGTGTCACCGCGGTGAAGCCGGCCGGCTCGGGCTTGATGGGGCGCGGGCAGCGGCCCTGCGACGAGATCGCCGCCGGCATGACGCCCTCGGCGGGCCCGCGCACGTGGACGGCTCACGGCTCCTCGCGCGCCGTGGGTCTCGGCCTGCTGCTGGTGCAGGGTGGCGGCATCTGGGCCGCGCTCGAGGACGGACCGTCGTGGCACTGGCTGTGGCTCGCCGTGAGTCTGCCCTGGCTGGTGACGGCCGTGGCGACGGCGCTCACCTGGCGCATCACCGCCGACCGTGACGGGCTGTGGGTGACCGGGGCCTGGCGCGTAAGGCGGGTCCCGTGGAACGTGATCACGTCCGTGCACCACTCCGCCGACGGCATCCGGGTCGGCCGGGCCGAGGACTCTTCCGTCGAGCTGTCCCCCACCGGCTGGGCATGGCTGGAGCACCGCCTGGGCCGCGAGCCGCATGCGGTGCGCACCGCCGAGGAACTGCGGGTTCTGCTGCTCCACCCGGAACTACGGCCGTTGGAAGAGGCACCGGTGGGACGACAAGGCGTGCCGGTCGGACCGCCACTCGCGGCGCTGTCGGCGCTGTGGGGTGTGGCGGTGCTGCTCCTCCTGTGACCGGGCCGCTTCGGCGTTCAGGGAGACGCGACCGCCTGTCAGTCGCCACTCACCGGTCCTGGAGTGCCGGAGCGGCATGTCGACCCCGTTCCCGAAGCCCGCGTCGGCGCACGAACCACCAGACCGCAGGGCAGCAGAACGGGCCGGGCGACCGTCCGGAGCCGCAGCCGCCATGAGTGCCGCGAGTCGGCGGACGAGAGAACAGAACCGCCTTGCGGCGTAACCCACCGGAGAAGCTCGACGCCTCCACCGGCCCCTGAACAGAAGCCCGTGCCACAACGTGCCGGAAGGGGCGGTGAACAGCGGTCACCAGAGGCTTCGCGGAGTCGACCGATACGATGCCCCCGAAGGGCGTTCTCGCAGGTCGGACGGGGTACACCCACCCAAGTGCCGGGTGATTCCCAAGCGTGTGGCGCGGGTTCGGTCCCCGTCATCCGCTCGTGAACGAAGCCCCAGGTCAGGGACCTGGGGCTTCGTCGTTGTTCGGGGGCCCTCCGGGCGTCGTGTGCCGGGAGCGGTCAGAACTCCAGCACCTCGCGGTCGAGCGGATAGCGCGCGCGGTGGGGGCCGTCGTGCGGTGACGGGGTGATCGGGAGGACTCCGGTCGGCTGGAGGCCCAGGTTGTCGTCCCAGATCCGGGGTTCGACGTGTCCGACGACGCGGAACTTCCGGAAGGTGAACGGGGGGCTGTCGGTCGGGAAGAACTCCGGCGTGGTCATCACCTGGAAGTGGAGGTGCGGCGTGGTCGAGTTGCCGCTGTTGCCGATCAGGCCGAGGACCTGGCCGGGTTCGACGCGGTCGCCTTCCCGGACCCTGGGCGAGCCGGGCGTCAGGTGCGCGTAGAGCAGGTAGCGGCCCGGCCCGACCTCCACGGTGACGTGGTTGCCGACGGTCTCCTCGATGGGCGGGACCGGCGGCGCGACGGGCGGCGTGTTGTCCGGGATCCCGTCCTGGACCTCCACCACCCTGCCGCCGGCCGCGGCGACGACCGGCTGCCGGTAGCTCAGGTAGCTGGTGAGCCGCGCGGGGTCGCCCTCCCAGGTCTGTCCCCGCTCGCCGACCTTGTACCAGTCGATCGCGAAGCGCTGCGGTACGTAGAAGCGACCGTTGATCGGGGCGAGACCGCGCCGGTGGTGGGTGTTGCCGCAGCACGACTCGCTGGAGTACCAGGTGCCGGGACGGACCGGCGCGTCCAGGTTCAGCGGCGCGGTGCGGTCGGTCGTGGTGATCTGGACCGTCTCCTCGAACGGGGAGGCACCGGAGGGGGTGAGGACGGCGCCCGAAAGGTGGTGTTCGAGGACCCTGGGCACCCGCTGACCGCGGTCGAGGACCAGGTCGAGCCAGACGACCCACTGCTGGGAGCCCGGGATGACGGTCGGCGTCGGTCCGGGGGGCGCCGGCGTGTACCCGTCCGCACCCGGCAGGGGATCGCCCACCGGGTTGGCGGCATCGGCCAGCGCCTGCCCGCTCAGCGAGCCCACCACCCGGTGCGTGCGGACGTCCCGGACCTCGACGCGGTCCAGTCGCACCCGCGCGCTGCCGGGCAGCGCGCTCGTGGTGAGCAGTTCGTACGAGAGGTGCGTCTTGCCGTCCGTGGCGTCGAACGGCGCCGGTTCGGTCATCACGGCCGCCGTCAACGGCGTGAACCGGGGGCCGGGCGCCGGTTCGGTCGGGCCCGTCCCGTATCCGGGTGCTGTCGAAGCCGTCATCATGCCGACCGCGAGCACGGCGGCGGCGAGCCCGCGGCGTAGCGGGCCGCGGCCGGTGCGGTTGCGAGGGTGGCGCTCTGCCATGGTGCTCTTCCAGTCGTCGGGTCCGGGACCGTGAAGGACACCGGCACGCCCCGCGCCGAGGCGCAGGCCCATGTAATCCGGCCGGGCGGCGCTCTCGGCGGACGGCGCCGGAGCCGGGCACCGAACTACACCCGTCCAGCCGCACCGGACCGCCGGGCGGGGACCGGCGCGCGCCCCATCCATGCACTCCGGGGTGGTGAACAGCGGTCGCCCCGGGTGCGAGCAGAGCCTTCCGTAAGGACCCGTGAAGAGACTTGTCCGCAGGTCAGACGACGTATGAATGATCCGGGCGGCGGTGATTCCCAAGCTTGTGACGCGGGTTCGGTTCCCGTCGTCCGCTCGTGGACGAAGGCCCGGGTCGGTGGCCCGGGGCTTCGTCGTTGCCCGGGCCCCCCGCTTCGACGCCGGTACGGCCGGAGCCACGTCAACTGCCCCTGGATCGCTGGGCGGACGGGGGATATGATCTACGGCAACATCGCGTGTCGGTCACCGGCTGGGTGAGACATGGAGGTGTCGGGACATGCCTTCGGAGGCATTCCTTGTCAGTCGAGTTGAACCACACGATCGTCCACGCCCGGGACAACCGGGAGTCCGCTGAGTTCTTCGCGGACCTTCTCCACCTCGAGATCACCGACGAGTGGGGTCCGTTCATCGCCGTCGGCCTGAGCAACGGCGTCACGCTGGACTTCGCCACCGTTCCCGCGGACGGCATCACCCCCCAGCACTACGCCTTCCTGATCTCCGAGGACGAGTTCGAAGCGGCGTACGCGCGGATCAGAGAGCGCGGCATCGAGCACTACGCCGACCCCCAGCGGAAGCAGCCCGGCACGGTCAACCACAACGACGGTGGCCGCGGCGTGTACTTCATGGACCCGGCGGGTCACGCCATGGAACTCATCACCGTGCCGTACGGCGGCTGGGCCTCGTAACCGCATCCCCCGAGGACCGCACACCGTTGTGCGGGGTGCGGTCCTCGGCCGCTGCCCGTGCCCCGTGTGATCGCCCCGCGGCGCCACAGCGCTTCGTCGCGCCCGACCCCGTTCCCCTTCCGAGGAGCAGCCCTTCGTCACCCGATCCGACCGCCCTCCACCCCTTGCCCGCGCACGGCCGGGTGGTGTTCCTCAAGCCCCTGGTCACCTCATCGAACATCACCGTGGACGCGTACACGTACCACGACGATCCCGACGGCGCCACGGAGTTCGAGCGCCGCGACGTCCTCTACGCCTACGGGCCCGAGCGCCTGGTCATCGGCAGGTACTGCGCGCTCGCCACGGGGACCCGTTTCCTGACGGCCGGCGCCGAGCATCCGATGACGGGGGTGTCCACCTACCCGTTCACGATGTTCGGCGGCCGGTGGGCCGAGGAGACCCCGGACATCGTCACCGCCGTGCCCGGCCGTGGCGACACGGTCGTCGGCAACGACGTCCGGTTCGGCCACGGGGCGACCGTCATGCGCGGCGTACGGATCGGCGACGGCGCCGTCGTCGCGGCCGGCGCGGTGGTCACCGCCGACGTCCCGCCGTACACGATCGTCGGTGGCGAACCGGCCCGGCCGATCCGGCAGCGCTTCGACGACGCCGACGCCGACGCCGAACGGCTGCGGCGCGCCGCCTGGTGGGACCGGCCCGCCGACCTGATCACCGAGCACGCCCGCACCATCATGGCCGGAACACCGGCCGACATCGCCCGTACCACCACCGAACACGGAGGGGACAAGTCCCTTCGAGCCATGCGATCCGGGTGTCCGGACCGGGGGCGTCCGCCGTCCCCGTCCCGGACCCCCGGGGCGGGAACTCCACGGCCTCCTCGAGCACGTCGTGCGACCCGCCGCCGGCCGGGTGACGGCGGGTCACGTCCCCCCGTTCACCGTCCGCCGCCCTCGGCGAGGGTGTGGGCGACGAGGGCGTTGGCGTGGCCGTGGCCCAGGCCGTGCTCGGACTTGAGCCAGGTCACGAGCTCCATGTGCCTGGTCAGCGGGGAGGAGCGGATGAGGTCCTTCCACTCGGAGATCGGGCGGCCGTACTTCTTCTCGATGGACGGAAAGTAGCTGGCGGGGCCCTTCACGGCGTCGGTCATGGGTGCTCCTGTGTCGTGTCCGTCGTGTCTGCCGTATCGGAATGATCTTGGTGGTGTCGGTTCTCCCGCCGGAGAGGCGGTTCGCCGGAATGCCGACCGGCCGGGCGGTCGCCGCGGCCTAGTCGCAGCGGGCCGGGTCCCGCGCCGGCCATCAGCCGGGACGCCGGCGAGTACGAGGTCCACCGTCCGGATCCGGCCCGGCTCACCGAGGGCGTGCGGGGCACGGCGGGCCTTCCTTCCGTCGGTGGTTTCGCATGTACGACCGGTGGTGCGCGGCGAATTCATCGCCCTCGGGGATGTGTGCCGGGTCACACGGGCTTCGGGGCCTCCCCCGCGCTCACGCCACCGGGAAGGACGGGCCCGATCGGGGCGGGTCGGTAGGGTCGCGGCATGCGGGTGGGGATGGGCGCGCACGCCGCATCCTGTGCGGACCGACTCAGGGCGATGACCGCGGACAGCGACCCCTGGACGCACGCGCTGTGGGCCGCCACCGGCGACACCGGGAGCACCGTTCCCGTCCTGACGGCGGTCGTGCGCGGCCTGGCCGAGGGGGCCTGCGAACCGGTCGTGCTCCCCGCCGTCCGGCACCTGGCCCGGATCGGGCGCGCGGCCCGGCCCGCCGCGGACCTCCTGCGCGACGTGCCCGCCGGCGACCGGCGGCTGCGGTCCTCCGGCGGCCGGCGCGGGTTCGTCCAGGACGAGGAGGTCCGCTCCGCCGTACGGGACCTGCTCGACGCGTCGTCCGCCTGAAGCGGGCTCCGGGCGGGACCTGCCCGCGCCTGCCGCTCTCCGGGGCCCGGGGCTTCGTCGTCGCGCCCTCCGGCCGGCAGGTCGGCGGACCCTCGGCGCGGGCCGGACCGGGGGACGGCACGTGTCCGTGCCGAGGGCCACCGCCCCGCGCTCCCGGACCGCCCCGCGCCGCGACCTCGCCACGCCTCCCTCACCGGTGGTGCGGCTCCGCCGTGTCATCCGCCGGCCGTGAGGACACCGCCGGGTTCCGGCGGTCTCGGAGGGTCCGGAGGTGCGGACGTGCCGCGCTCCTCCCCCGCGACCCCGTCGCGGACCTGCTCCTCCGGGGCCTCCGATCGCAGCGCCTCGATGCGGGCGCGGGCCCACGCGGGACGGCACACGGCGTCTCCTTCCTTCCGGACCGGACGGCTCAGCGGAGTTCCTGGATGCGGATCAGGTTGCCCGCCGGGTCACGGAAGGCGCAGTCCCGGATGCCGTACGGCTGCTCCGTCGGCTCCTGGACGACCTCGGCCCCGGCGTCCCGCACCTTCTCGAAGACGGCGTCGAGCCGGGGAGAGGCCAGGAGGATCCAGCCGTACGTGCCCTTGGCCATCATCTCGGTGACGACGCGGCGCTCCTCCTCGGTGACCCCGGGGTCGGCGGCGGGCGGCGCGAGCAGGATCGACGTGCCGGGCTGCCCGGGCGGACCGACCGTGATCCAGCGCATCGTCCCCTCGCCGACGTCGCCGCGGACCTCGAAGCCGAGGGCGTCGCGGTAGAAGGCGACGGCGGCGTCCGGGTCGTCGTGCGGGAGGGAGGTGGTGTGGATGGTGATGTCCATGGACCTCACGCTAACTTCGGGCGTCCGGGCGGCGCTTCTCGAATCCTGACCGGTCCCGGACCCGGCTCGATCGGTCCCGGCCCCGGCCCCCGGCCCGGCTCGATCGGTCCCGGCCCCGGCCCCCGGCCCGGCTCGATCGGTCCCGGTCCCGGCCCCCGGCCCGGCTCGATCGGTCCCGGTCCCGGTTCAGTGGTGGAAGCCGGCGCGCTCCGTGTCCGCCGGCTTGCCCCGCCGGAGGCGTTCCAGGGAGTCGCGCATGTCCCGGGCGAGCAGGTCGACCTCGTCCCGACCCACCCCGTGCCGGATCAGGACGCGCTGGACCACGGTCTCCTGCCGGTCGGCGGGCAGCGGGTACGAGGGGACCTGCCAGCCGCGCATCCGGAGCTGGTCGGAGAGGTCGTACAGGCTGAAGCCCGCGCCCGCCGGGTCGGTGAGGGTGTACGAGACGGCCGGCAGCGCCCCCTGCCCGTCGTACAGCAGGGTGAACGGCCCCATCTCCGCCACCTGCCCGGCCAGGTACCGGGCCGTCTCCGCGCACACCCCCTGGACGCGCCGGTAGCCGGCCCGCCCCAGGCGCAGGAAGTTGTAGTACTGGGCGACGATCTCGCCGCCGGGCCGGGAGAAGTTGAGGGCGAAGGTCGGCAGGTCGCCGCCGAGGTAGTTGACGTCGAAGACCAGGTCCTTCGGCAGCAGCTCGGCGGTGCGCCAGACCGCCCAGCCCACGCCGAGGGGCGCGAGGCCGTACTTGTGGCCGGAGGCGTTGATGGAGGAGACCCGTTCGAGCCGGAAGTCCCAGACGAGGTCCCGGTGCAGGAAGGGGGCGACGAAGCCGCCGCTGGCCGCGTCGACGTGGATCGGGACGTCGAGCCCCGTCTCCTCCTGGATCCGGTCCAGCTCGGCGGCGATCTCCGCGACCGGCTCGTAGTCGCAGGTGAAGGTGACGCCGAGGATCGCGACGACGCCGATCGTGTTCTCGTCGACGTACTCGCGCAGCTGGTGCGGCCGCAGGCCGGTCGCGCCGTCCTCCAGGGGGACCTGGCGCAGCTCGACGTCGAAGTAGCGGGCGAACTTGTCCCAGCAGATCTGGACGGGACCGGCGACGATGTTGGGCCGGTCGACGGGCTTGCCCTCGGCCCGGCGCCGCTCCCGCCACCGCCACTTCAGGGCCAGGCCGCCCAGCATGGCGGCCTCGCTGGAGCCGGTGGTGGAGCAGCCCATGGCCCGGCCGCCCGCCGCCTCGGGGGCGTTCCACAGGTCGGCCAGGATGTTCACGCACCGCGCCTCGATCTCGGCGGTCTGCGGGTACTCGTCCTTGTCGATCATGTTCTTGTCGAGGCACTCGTCCATCAGGCGGCGGACCTCGTCGTCCGACCAGGTCGTGCAGAACGTCGCCAGGTTCTGCGCGGCGTTGCCGTCGAGCAGCAGCTCGTTGTGGAGCATCGCGTAGACGGCCTCCGGCAGGGAGGGCTCCTCGGGCATGCGGTACTTGGGCAGGACCCGCTCGCTGAGCGGCGAGGCGAACACGTCCGTCCTCGCGTCGGTGCCCTTCGGGGCCTTCATCTCGTGGAGCGCCACGGCTTCCCCTTCGCTCGACAGCACGACAGCTCAACAGCACGGCAGCACGTCCGCTCGGCAGCACGACGGCTCGACAGCACAGCAGCACGACAGCACAGCAGCACGACAGCTCGGCAGCACAGCAGCTCGGCAGCACAGCAGCACGCCCGCCGCGGGCGGCCCCGTGCCTCCCATCAACCCACGGGAGCGGGGGCGGCGCCCGGCGGCGGGGGAGGGCGTTGGCCCGGGCGGGTGAGGGGGCGCCCCGGGGCCGTACCGCGCCGTCTTGACGGCCCCACCCCCTCCGACCTGCGGTTCCGTACGACGGGCCGGATCGGGGGTTCACCCGTTGGATGGGTGACAGAGCACTTCCCCCGGGCCCCGGAGACCCGACCGCATCCACCCCGACCTGCGGAAACCCCGCCCCCGAAGCACGCCGACACGCCCGGCCGGGCGGATACCGGCACCACGGGACAAGCAGTACGTTCCGGGAGAAGTGGATCACCGTCGATGCTCCCCCCCTGTCAGCCGAGGCCGAAAGGCGACCCGCATGAGCAACAGCACCGCATGGAAGGAAGCCGACTCCGGCGACGCCGCCGAGGGCTACGACTCCTACGACGACCTCCCCGAGCGCCTCATCGGCTACCCGGCCGTCTTCCACGCCCTCGGCATCGGCTCCTCCGCCGTCCGTACGGTCCTGGACCACGGCTGCGGGCCCGGCAAGGTCGCCGCCCGGGTCGTCGAGGCCTCCGGCGCGCGGGTCGTGGCCGCCGACGTCTCGCCGCACATGCTGGCCGTCGCCCGCGCACGGCACGCGCACCCGAGGATCGAGCACCGGCTGATCGGGGACGACGGGCGCCTCGCGTTCCTCGACGACGGCTCCGTGGACGCCGCCATGTCCTGCTTCGTCTACGTCACCGTCGGCGAGGTGGGGACCCTGCACGACATCGCCGCCGAGGTCCACCGCGTCCTGCGCCCCGGCGGCCGGTACGCCGTCCTCGACGCCAACCCGCGCAGCACCGGCATCCGCTTCTCCACGTTCCGCACCGGCGAGCCCGGCCGCGTCTACACCAAGGGCGAGGCCCGGCCGACCCGTCTCGAACTCCCGGGCGGCGGGCGGCTCGACCTGACCGACCACCACTGGCCCTGCCGGACCTACCTCGACGTCCTGGGCAAGGCCGGCTTCACCGACCTGGACGTCCACGAGCCCGTACTCCCCCGGCACTCGCCCCTCCTGGGCGGCCGCCCGGCGGAGGCCGACCACCCGCCGTTCCTCGTCGTCTCGGGCGTGAAGAGGTGAGCCGGGGTGTGAGGAGGTGACGGGCCGGCGGAGGAAATCTGTTCCCGCAAAGTGAGAATTCAGCAGCACGCGCCGTGAGGATTTCTCACCGGACCACGCGGAAAGAATTACTCACACCGCACTCCGCCGTTCACCGTGCTACCTTCGACATCAGTTGCAGTTGTGGTTCCCGAAGCATGAGCATCAACGGTCATGAGTATTGCCGGTCCTTTCCGGCTGGGGCGATCATCGCGGCGACACGGAATCCGCACGGTGTGGATTCCCAGCACTGCCCCGAAGGAGAAAAGACATGGCTTCCGGTACCGTCAAGTGGTTCAACGCGGAAAAGGGCTTCGGCTTCATCGAGCAGGACGGTGGCGGCCCCGACGTGTTCGCCCACTACTCGAACATCGCCTCCCAGGGCTTCCGTGAGCTCCAGGAGGGCCAGAAGGTGAACTTCGACATCGCGCAGGGCCAGAAGGGCCCGACCGCGGAGAACATCGTCTCCGCCTGACGCCGTCACTGTCGCGCGGCGCTTCCCCCCGGGAAGCGCCGCGCGACAGCACGAGCTGGGGCCCGCACCTCGGGGTGCGGGCCCCAGCTCTTTTCACAGAAGGACCCCCCGAATTTCGGTCCGGCTTGTCTCGCAATTGTCCGTGCTGCTTTTCTGCTGCGGAAATTCCTTGATACGTGCCGCATCGAGGAAGGTTCGCCATGAACCGCACACGCACGCACGCGCATTCCACCCGCTCCGACCGTTCCGGCCGTTCCGCCCGCTCGCAGCCCTCCGGCCGCAACCGCCCCCGGGGCGGGAACCGGGCCCCCTCGGGCCCGCCGGCCGAATTCGCGCTCCCCCGTACGGTCACCCCCGCGCTGCCGGCCGTCGAGACGTTCGCCGCGCTCGACCTGCCCGCCCCGCTGCTCGCGGCGCTCGCCGCCGAGGGCATGACCGTGCCCTTCCCGATCCAGGGCGCGACCCTGCCGAACACCCTCGCGGGCCGCGACGCCCTGGGCCGCGGCCGGACCGGCTCCGGCAAGACCCTGGCCTTCGGCCTGGCGCTGCTCGCCCGGACCGCCGGGAAGCGCGCCGAGCCCCGGCGGCCCCTCGCCCTGGTCCTCGTGCCCACCCGCGAGCTGGCCCAGCAGGTGACCGACGCCCTCGCCCCGTACGCCCGCGCGCTGCGGCTCCGGACCGCCACCGTCGTCGGCGGGGTGTCCGTCGGCCGTCATACGCACGCGCTCCGCTCCGGCGCCGAGGTCGTCGTCGCGACCCCCGGCCGCCTCAAGGACCTCATCGACCGCGGCGACTGCGCGCTCGACCAGGTGGGGACCACCGTCCTCGACGAGGCCGACCAGATGGCCGACATGGGCTTCATGCCGCAGGTCACCGCGCTGCTCGACCAGGTGCGGCCGGAGGGGCAGCGGATGCTGTTCTCCGCCACCCTGGACCGCAACGTCGACCTGCTCGTACGCCGCTACCTGAACGACCCCGTCGTCCACTCGGTCGACCCGTCCGCCGGCGCGGTCACGACGATGGAGCACCACGTGCTGCACGTGCACGGCTCCGACAAGCGGGCCGCCACGACGGAGATCGCCGCCCGCGACGGGCGCGTGATCATGTTCCTCGACACCAAGCACGACGTCGACCGGCTGACCCGCGACCTGCTCCTCAGCGGCGTACGGGCCGCCGCGCTGCACGGCGGGAAGTCGCAGGCGCAGCGCACCCGCACCCTGGCGCAGTTCAAGACCGGGCACGTCTCCGTGCTGGTCGCCACGAACGTCGCCGCCCGCGGCATCCACGTCGACCACCTCGACCTCGTCGTCAACGTCGATCCGCCCGCCGACCACAAGGACTACCTGCACCGCGGCGGACGCACCGCCCGCGCGGGCGAGTCCGGCAGCGTCGTCACCCTGGTCACCCCGGGCCAGCGCCGCGGCATGGTCCGCCTCATGGCGGACGCGGGCATCTGGCCCCGCGTGACCGAGGTCCGCTCCGGCGGGGACGAACTGCGCCGCATCACCGGCGCGCAGGCCCCGTCCGGCGTCCCCGTCGTCATCACGGCCCCCGCGGCCGAGCGGCGCCGCGACGGCGCCCCCGGACGCCCCCGCCGGAGCCGCCCCCGCCGGGCCGACCGCCGGGCCGCCGCGTAACGCCCCCACCGCCGCGCAGCGCCTTCGCGCACGACCACCGGGGAACACCGCCCCGGGCCGGTCGCCCTCCCCGTACGGCGTCCCCCGCCACCACCCCCGCAGGAGGCACCCCGTGACACCGCTCCGCAGAACCCCTCCCGACGAGGCCGCGACGCAGGCCTCCGACCACATGACCGTCGAGGTGGCCCTGTCCGTCATGGCCGCCGCCCGGACCGGGCAGCTGCTCGTCCACGACGGCGACGACCGGCCCACCGGCCTGGTCACCCGGGCCCAGCTCGCCGCCGCCCGCGCCGCCTCCTCGTACACGGACCGGCTCCGGCTCCGGGACGTCGTCGGCGCCGTCGCGTCCGCCCGCTGAGCCACCGCCCCCGGCCCGCACTCCCCCGACACCCCTGAGAGGCGTTCATGCGCTGTGTCATCGCCCGCTTCCCCTTCGACCTGACGAAGAGCGGCGTGCTGGACTCGATGAAGGGCGTCAAGCCCGAGCCGGGCACCGGCGAGTTCGTCACCGTCGGCCGCCGCCGGTACCCCGCGAAGCAGGTCGGCGAGGTCCTCACCCGCCAGGACCGGCGCGACTTCAGCGCCGGCGAGGTCGTACGGGCCATGACCCGCCTCGGCTTCACCTGCGGCACGTTCCCCGCCGAGACCGCCGAGACCGTCGCGACGTCCGAGCGCCTGACCGCCTGACCGGACGAGCGCCTGACCGAACGACGTGGGGCCCGACCGGTGCGTACCGGTCGGGCCCCACGTCGTTCGGTCGGCGTCGGCTCAGTGGTCGGAGTACCTGAAGTCGCCCACCGTCCACGCGCTGACGTCCGCGATCGCGACGCGGTACATGCCACCGGTCTCGGGGATGCCCACCGTGCCCTGCAGGATCCGGGCCAGGTGGAAGTGGAGGTGCGTGGGAAGTTCGTCGTCCTTCCGTTCGGTGGGGGTGAACACCCCGGAGAACTCGCCCAGCCGGGCGGAGTCCGTCAGGACCTCCGACACCCGCTCTCTCCAGAGGGCCTCGGGGGCCAGGCGCCCGGTGATGACCACGCCCCCCGCGACCACGGTCAGGGACATCTGATTGCTCTGCCCGGACTCCACCGTGGCGGCAATGTCAATCAGCAGTTCGTCAGGCTTCGACATGAGAGCCGATTCTAGGCGGCGCGCCCTCCGGTGGTTGAATTTCCCCCGGGGCCCAGGTGCCGCACGGCGCCCGGGCCCCGAAGCGTCCCCCGGAAGAGGTGCAGATGACAGCGGACAATCCGCTCGGCGGCCGACTCGAAGACGACGACTACCCGGCCTACACCATGGGACGGGCGGCCGAGATGCTCGGCACGACCCCGGGCTTCCTCCGCGCCCTCGGCGAGGCCCGCCTGATCACCCCGCTCCGCTCCGAGGGCGGCCACCGCCGTTACTCCCGCTACCAGCTGCGGATCGCGGCCCGCGCCCGGGAACTGGTCGACCAGGGCACCCCGGTCGAAGCGGCCTGCCGCATCGTCATCCTGGAGGACCAGCTGGAGGAGGCCCAGCGCATCAACGCGGAGTACCGGCGGGCGGCGGAGGAGTCGACCGGGCGGACGGAGCCCCCGCCGGAGCCCCGGGCGCCGCGCTGACCCGTACGGGCTCCCCGGTCGGCGCCACCGGGCCGGGCGATCTCCCCGCGCCCGTCCGGCCTGTTCCTCCCCCGGGGACGTACGCGATCATGCCCCCATGAAGCTGCGCTGCGCCGTACTCGACGACTACCAGGGCGTCGCCCTGTCCTCCGCCGACTGGAGCCCGCTCGACGGCCGCGTCGAGGTGCGCGTCCTGCGCGAGCACCTCGACGACCGGGACGCGCTGGTCGCCGCCGTCGGGGACTGCGAGATCCTGGTCGTCATGCGGGAGCGGACGCCGGTCGACGCGGCGCTCCTCGACCGGCTGCCCCGGCTGCGGCTCCTGATCACCTCCGGCCTGCGCAACGCCTCGATCGACGTCGCCGCCGCCCGCGCCCGGGGCGTCACCGTCTGCGGCACGGAGAGCTCTTCCACGCCGCCGACCGAGCTGACCTGGGCGCTGCTGCTCGGCCTGGCCCGGCACGTGCCGGCCGAGGCGCGGGCGGTGCGGGAGGGCGGGCCGTGGCAGTCCACCGTCGGCGCCGACCTGGCCGGCCGGACCCTGGGGCTCGTCGGCCTCGGGAAGATCGGCGCCCGGGTGGCCCGGATCGGCCTCGCCTTCGGCATGGACGTCGCCGCCTGGAGCCCGCACCTGACGGAGGAGCGGGCGGCCGAGCACGGGGTGCGGTACGTGGAGGACCTGCGGGGACTGATGGCGGAGGGCGACTTCGTCTCCCTGCACCTGGTGCTCTCCGACCGCACCCGGGGCCTGGTCGGGGAGCCCGAGCTGCGGGCGATGCGCCCGTCCGCGTACCTCGTCAACACCTCCCGGGCCGGTCTGGTCGACGGCGGGGCGCTGCTGCGGGCGCTGCGGGAGGGGTGGATCGCGGGGGCGGGCCTCGACGTCTACGACACGGAGCCGCTGCCCGCCGACGACCCGCTGCGGACCCTGCCGAACGTCCTGGCCCTCCCCCACCTCGGGTACGTGACGGAGGGCAACTACGGGCGGTACTTCGGGCAGGCGGTGGAGGACGTCGAGGCGTTCCTGGCGGGGAAGCCGGTGCGCGAGCTGGGCTGAGGGGCCGGGCCCGTCCCGGGTACGGGTCCCCTACCCCAGGCTGGTCCGCGCCAGGTCCAGGAACTCCTCCTCCGTGAGGCCCAGTTCGCGGGCCTCCGCCGCGGCCTCGCGCAGTCGGGAGACCAGGCGGGCGCGGTCGGGGGCGGTGGCGCCGGGGACGACGACGGCGCCCCGGCCCCGGCGGAGTTCGATCAGGCCCTCCTCGCGGAGCCGCTGGTAGCCGCGGAGGACGGTGTGGACGTTGACGCCGAGGGAGTCGGCGAGCTCCCGGGCGGCCGGGAGGCGTTCGCCCGGGGCGGCCGAGCCGTCGGCGAGCGCTCCCCGGACGCAGGCGGCGATCTGGTCACCGAGGGGGACGGCCGAGGCCGGGTCGACGCGGAAGAGCACGGTCAGAGCCTCCCACGCCGTTCCACGAGGGTGTTGAGGAGGGCGGCCGCGGTGTGCGCGTCGGACACGGTGACCGCGAACTCGTGCCCGTTGTCCCGCCGTACGACGAGGGCTTCGCCGGAGCGCAGGACGACGCCCGTGCGCCGCGGCCGCACCCGGTAGCCCCAGCCGCCGAACTCGGAGACGGGGTCGACGTCGCGGGCGGTGGCGCCGGCGATCTCGTCGAGGGGGACGCGGACGCGGGGCCGGGGCACGAGGGCGGGCCGGACGGTGAGGCCGCGCCGGTCGACGGTGACCCGGACGCGGGCGAGGGCGAGCCCCGGCACCCCGACGACCGGGCCGAGGAGGGCGGGCCAGGCCCCGGGCCACGGGGCCAGGAGCAGGGTGACGGGGACGGCGGCCAGGGCGAGGACCGCGAGGACGGTGAGGGGCCGGGAGGCGCTGGTGCGGGACCAGCCGGCGACCTCGCTCGGGCCGAGCGGGAGCCGGGGGCCGTCCTCGGCGCCGGGGCCGGCGGCCGGCTCCTCCTCGGGGACGAGCCGGGTCAGGGCCAGGCCGGCGAGGGCGAGGAGGGCGGCGCCGGCGGCCGCGAGGGTGAGGTTGACGAGGGGGGAGACGACCTCGGCCGCGTCGGCGGCGTCCAGGTTGTCCCGCAGGACCAGGACGAGCAGCGTCCCGGTGAACCCGGCCGTGGCCCAGGCGCCCCACAGGGCGTTCCGGCGGACGAAGAGGTTCCAGCCGACGGCGGTGCCGAGCAGCAGGGCCGTGCTGACGAACGCGGAGGCGGTCCGGCCGGTGAAGCCGTCGGCGCGGCCCCCGCCTTCGGGGCCGAAGTGGGTGGCGAGGGGATCGGGGAGCCGGTCGTACCAGAGGGCGAGCACCAGCAGGTACGCGAGGAGCACGAGGACGAAGGGGAGCGCGGCGAGCACGCGGAGACGGGGTGTGGCGCGGTTCATGGAGACCTCCCTTGTTTGCACTCTACTAGAACAAGTAGTTCATGGGGAGACCGAAGGCCGTGCGACGGAAATGACGAGACGGAACGTCTTGCGAAGGGCCCGCCCGTGCCGTACGGTCGTCACAACGAAACGAGACGAGACGTCTCGTCCACTTTCGCCCACGTCGCCGACGTACAGGAGACCGCCCTTGTTCCGTGCCCAACTCACCGACGTCACCAAGCGCTACGACGCGCCCGGCGCCCGGTTCCGCACCGTGCTCGACCGCGTCTCCCTCTCCGTCCGTCCCGGCGAACGCCTCGGCGTCGTCGGGGACAACGGCTCCGGGAAGTCCACCCTCCTGCGGCTCCTCGCCGGCCTGGAGGCCCCCGACAACGGCGACGTGACCGTCGAAGCCCCCGGCGGTCTCGGGCACCTCGCCCAGACCCTGGACCTCCCCCCGGAGGCCACCGTCGGGGACGCCGTCGACCACGCCCTCGCGGACGTACGGGAGTTGGAGCGGGCCGTCCGGGCCGCCGAGGCCGCACTCGCCGCGACCGGCGACCTCGACGGATACGCCCGGCTGCTCGCCGCGTACGAGGCGCGGGGCGGCGCCGGGGCCGACCGGCGGGTGGAGACGACGCTGCGGCGGCTCGGGGAGCGCGGCCCGCTCGACCGCGACCGGCCCCTCGGAACGCTCTCCGGCGGACAGCGGTCCCGGCTCGCGCTCGCCGCCGTGCTCGCCGCCGAGCCCGAGCTGCTGCTGCTCGACGAGCCCACCAACGACCTCGACGACGAGGCCGTGGCCTGGCTGGAGGAGCGGCTGCGCGCCCACCGGGGCACGGTCGTCGCCGTCTCCCACGACCGCGTCTTCCTCGACCGGGTCGCCACCGCGGTCCTGGAGGTGGACGAGGACCGCCGCACCCTGCGCCGCTACGGCAACGGCTACACCGGCTACCTGGCCGGACGCGCCGCCGAACGGGCGCGCAGGGTGAGGGAGCACGAGGAGTGGAGGGCCGAACTCGCCCGGTACACGGCCCTCGCGGACACCCACATCGACCGGTTCTCCGCGATCCCCCGCAAGGCCCCGGCCGCGTTCAGCGGGGCCGGCGCCTTCCGGGCCCGGTCGCGGGCGCACGGCGCCATGAGCCGCATCCGGGCCGCCCGCGAACGGCTCGCCCGGCTCACCGCCCACCCCGTGCCCGCACCCCCGGAACCCCTCAGGTTCCGCGCGGACCTCGCGGGCGAGGGCGCGCCCGTAGACCTCGTGGACGTCCGGGTGGAGGGACGGCTCCGGCTCGACGCCCTCCACCTCGACGCGGGCGAACGGCTCCTGGTCACCGGCCCGAACGGCGCCGGGAAGTCCACCCTCCTGAAGGTCCTCGCGGGCGAACTCGCCCCGGACCGAGGCCTTTTGAGGGCGCCCGCCCGGGTCGGGCTGCTCCGCCAGGAGACGGCCCCGCCCACCGACCCCCGTACGGTGGCCGAGGCCTTCGGGGCGGACCGCGCGGACCGGCTCCTCGTCCTCGGGCTCTTCTCCGCCCGCGACCTGGCGACCCCCGTCCGGCACCTGTCCGCCGGTCAGCGCCGCAAGCTGGAACTGGCCCGGCTCGTGACCTCGCCCGCCGACCTGCTCCTCCTCGACGAGCCCACCAACCACCTGGCCCCGGGCCTGGTGGAGGAGATCGAGGCGGCCCTGGCCGCGTACCGGGGCACGCTGGTCGTCGTCAGCCACGACCGGCGCCTGCGGGAGAACTTCCGGGGCCGCGTGCTCGAACTGGCCCCGGAGGCGGCCCTGATGTCCCAGGGCCCGTCCGGCGGATCAGGGTCACGGCCCCGGCCATGATCCGCCGGACATGCCCTAGGGCGTGTGTCGAAAGTCCCGCCTGCCCGGCGGCGCCCGGCACGCACTCCCCCGTAGCCCTTCGGGCACGGGGGTGCCCCCAGCCGCGTTGTCGGGATCAGGGGTTGGCCTCCTTCAGGAAGGCCTGGTTCTCCGGGTCGAGGACGTACTCCTGCGTCAGCTTGTCGTACATCCAGTCCGCGACCACGCCCGTCGTGGCGTCGTACCCGAAGAGGTAGTCGACGGTCGCCGCCAGCTCGAACGCGCCCTTGTAGCCGTGGCGGCGCATCGCCTCGATCCAGCGCGGGTTGACCACGCGGGCCCGGAAGACGCGGGAGGTCTCCTCGACCAGGGTGCGGGTGCGGACGGTCTCCGGGCGGGTCGAGTCGCCGATGTACGCCTCGGGGGCCGTGCCCTTGAGCGCGCGGACGGTCGCCACCATGCCGCCGTGGTACTGGAAGTAGTCGTCCGAGTCCGCGATGTCGTGCTCGCGGGTGTCCGTGTTCTTCGCGGCCACCGCGATCCGCTTGTACGCGGTCTCCATCTCGGCCCGCGCCGGGCGCCCTTCGAGCCCGCGCCCGTACGCGTAACCGCCCCACACCGTGTACACCTCGGCGAGGTCGGCGTCCGTGCGCCAGTCGCGGGAGTCGATCAGCTGGAGGATGCCCGCGCCGTACGTCCCCGGCCGCGAGCCGAAGATCCGGGTGGTGGCGCGCCGCTCGTCGCCGTGCTCGGCCAGGTCGGCCTGCGCGTGCGCCCGTACGTAGTTGTCCTCGGCGGACTCGTCCTCCAGGCCCGCCACCAGCCGTACGGCGTCGTCCAGGAGGCCGATGACGTGCGGGAACGCGTCGCGGAAGAAGCCCGAGATGCGCAGGGTGACGTCGACGCGCGGGCGGCCGAGCTCCGCGAGCGGGATCGGCTCCAGGCCGTTCACGCGGCGCGAGGCCTCGTCCCACAGCGGGCGGACGCCGAGCAGGGCGAGGGCTTCGGCGACGTCGTCGCCGGCGGTGCGCATCGCGCTCGTGCCCCACAGGGAGAGGCCCACGGAGGTCGGCCAGTCGCCGTTGTCGGTGCGGTAGCGCTCCAGGAGCGAGTCCGCGAGCGCCTGGCCGGTCTCCCAGGCGAGCCGGGAGGGGACGGCCTTCGGGTCGACGGAGTAGAAGTTGCGGCCGGTCGGCAGGACGTTGACCAGGCCCCGGAGCGGGGAACCGGACGGGCCCGCCGGGACGAAGCCGCCGTTCAGCGCGTGCACGGCGTGCGCCAGCTCGTCGGTGGTGGCGGCCAGGCGCGGCACGACCTGCTCGGCGGCGAACCGCAGCACGGCCCGCACGTCGGGGCCGTGGTCGGCCGCGACCGACCCGACCGCCTCCACCGCCCAGTCCGCCGCCTCCATCGCCTCGACCAGCTCGCGCGCCTTCGCCTCCGCCTCGTCGGCGGTGGTGCGGGTCGCGGCCGACTCGTCCAGGCCCAGGGCCTCGCGCAGACCGGGCAGGGCCTGCGTGCCGCCCCAGATCTGGCGGGCGCGCAGGATGGAGAGGACCAGGTTGACCCGGGCCCCGCCGGCCGGGGCGCCGCCGAGGACGTGCAGGCCGTCGCGGATCTGGGCGTCCTTGACCTCGCACAGCCAGCCGTCGACGTGCAGCAGGAAGTCGTCGAACCCGTCGTCCTCCGGGCGCTCTTCGAGCCCCAGATCGTGGTCGAGCTTGGCGGCCTGGATCAGGGTCCAGATCTGGGCGCGGATCGCGGGCAGCTTCGCCGGGTCCATGGAGGAGATCTGCGCGTACTCGTCGAGCAGCTGCTCCAGGCGCGCGATGTCGCCGTACGAGTCGGCGCGGGCCATCGGCGGCACCAGGTGGTCGACCAGGGTGGCGTGCACGCGCCGCTTGGCCTGGGTGCCCTCGCCCGGGTCGTTGACCAGGAACGGGTAGACCAGCGGGAGGTCGCCGAGGGCCGCGTCCGGGCCGCAGGCGGCGGACAGGCCGGCGTTCTTGCCGGGCAGCCACTCCAGGTTGCCGTGCTTGCCCAGGTGGACCATGGCGTCGGCACCGAAGCCGCCGTCCTCGGCGCGGGCCGCGATCCAGCGGTAGGCCGCCAGGTAGTGGTGGGACGGCGGGAGGTCCGGGTCGTGGTAGATCGCGATCGGGTTCTCGCCGAAGCCGCGCGGCGGCTGGATGAGGACCAGCAGGTTCCCGCGCCGCAGGGCGGCGAGGACGATGTCGCCCTCCGGGTTCCGCGACCGGTCGAGGAACATCTCGCCGGGCGCCGGGCCCCAGTGCTCCTCGACCTGCGTCCGCAGCTCCTCGGGGAGGGTGGCGTACCAGCGCTTGTAGTCGGCGGCCGGGATGCGGACCGGGTTCCTGGCCAGCTGCTCCTCGGTCAGCCAGTCCTGGTCGTGGCCGCCGGCCTCGATGAGGGCGCGGATCAGCTCGTCGCCGTCGCCCGACACCAGGCCGGGCAGCTCCTCGACGGGCCCGAAGTCGTACCCCTCCTCGATCAGCCGGCGCAGGAGGGAGACGGCGGAGGCGGGGGTGTCGAGGCCGACGGCGTTGCCGATGCGGGAGTGCTTGGTGGGGTACGCGGAGAGGACGAGCGCCAGCCTCTTCTCGGCGTTCGGGATGTGCCGGAGGCGGGCGTGCCGCACGGCGATCCCGGCGACGCGGGCCGCGCGCTCGGCGTCCGCCACGTACGCGGGCAGGCCGTCCGCGTCGATCTCCTTGAAGGAGAACGGGACGGTGATCAGGCGCCCGTCGAACTCGGGGACGGCGACCTGGCCGGCGGCGTCCAGCGGGGACAGGCCCTCGTCGTTCTCCTCCCACGCGGACCGCGAACCGGTCAGGCAGAGGGCCTGGAGGATCGGCACGTCGAGCGCGGCGAGCGCGCCCGCGTCCCAGGCCTCCTCGTCGCCGCCGGCCTGCGCCTCGGCCGGCTTGGTGCCGCCCGCCGCGAGGACGGTGGTGACGAGGGCGTCGGCGGTGCGGAGGGTGTCGATCAGTTCCGGCTCGGGAGCGCGCAGGGAGGCCACGTACAGCGGGAGGGCCCGCGCGCCGGCGTCCTCGATCGCGTCGCACAGGGCGCCGACGAAGGCGGTGTTGCCGCTCATGTGGTGGGCGCGGTAGTAGAGCACGGCGATCGTCGGGCCGTCCCCGTCCCGCGCGGTCCGCTCCAGCGGGCCCCAGGTCGGGGCGGCGGCCGGGGCCTCGAAGCCGTGGCCGGTGAGCAGGACGGTGTCGGAGAGGAAGCGGGCCAGCTGCTCCAGGTTGGCGGGGCCGCCGTGCGCCAGGTAGGCGTGCGCCTCGGTGGCGACGCCGACGGGCACGGTGGACGCCTCCATCAGCTGCGCGTCGGGCGCCTGCTCGCCGCTGAGCACGACCACCGGCTTTCCGGCGGCGCGGATCGCGTCGAGCCCGTCCTGCCAGGAGCGGAGGCCGCCGAGGAGCCGGACGACGACGAGGTCGGCGCCGTCGAGGAGGGCGGGGAGGTCGGCGAGCGGGAGCCGGGACGGGTTGGCGAACCGGTACTCCACCGGGCCGCCGGCCGCACGGGCGCTGAGCAGGTCGGTGTCGGAGTGCGACAGCAGCAGGAGCATGGCGAGGCAGGCCCTTCCTCGGGGTTGTCCGCGCCCCGGGTGGTCGTGTGTGCGGCGGGAGTTCCTGACTCACCCGCCCGGGAGTGCCGGGCCGGCTCACAGTGGCGGGACCGCGCCGGAATCTCACCGGGCTTCCTCCCCGGGGTCCTGGGACCCCATGCCGACTCGCATCCTAGATCGTGGGCCGCGGGGGCTGGAGGGAGCGGGAGGGTCGGACGGATCACACCGGGCCCGAAGGGGCGGGCGCCCGGCTCGCGCGCCCTGCCCCCGGCGCTCCGAGTCGGGCCGGTCACACCCCGCCGACCGCCGGTTTCCCGTGGGTATGCTCGCCGCCATGCCGCCCGACCCGACCCCGGCCCCGACGCCCGCCCCCGGCGCACCCCGTGTGCGGGAGCGCGGCGACGCCTGCCCCGGGGCGCTGCGGCTGCACTCCGCCGACGACGGGCACCTGGCCCGACTGCGGCTCCCCGCAGGGCTCCTGACGTCGCGTCAGGTGGAGGTCCTGGCGGACGCAGCCGAGGCCCTGGGGGACGGGCGGATCAGCGTCACCTCGCGCGGCAACGCCGAGCTGCGCGGCCTGGCCGGCGGCTGCGGGGCGGAGCTCGCGGCGCTCCTCGCGGAGGCGGGCCTGCTGCCCTCCCCCACCCACGAGCGCGTCCGCAACATCGTGGCCTCCCCGGCCTCGGGCCTCGACGGACTCGGCGCCGCCGACGTGCAGTTGTGGGCCCGCGAGCTGGACGAACGGCTCTGCGCCGCGCCCTGGGCCGCCGCGCTCTCGGGCCGTTTCCTCTTCGTCCTGGACGACGGCCGCGGCGACGTCACCGGCCTCGGCGGGGATGTGACCTTGGTCGCAGCGGACCCCGGCACCGCGCTCCTGCACCTCGGCGGCCGGACCGTGCGCGTGGCCGCCGCCGACGCCCCCCGCGCCGCCCTCGCCGCCGCCCGCGCCTTCCTGACCGCCGCCCGCGGGGCCGGTACGGGCGCCTGGCGCGTCCGGGAGCTGCCGGAGGGCTCCGGGGTGGACGTACGGGCGGCGCTCACGACGGCCGGGATCGCGGCGGAGCCCGTACGGGAGGCCGTACGGAAGCCCGTAGAGGAGGCCGCCGTACGGAAGCCCGTGGAGGAGGCCGCCGTACGAGAGGACATACGGAAGCCCGTACAGGAGGCCGTACGGGAATCCGCCCCGCCCCACGGCGCTCCCCCCGCTCCCGGCCCCCTCGGGCCCGCCGCGTTCCACGTGCTCGCCCCCCTCGGCCGGCTCACCGCCGCGCAGCTGCGGGCCCTGCTGCCCGCCGACGAGGTACGGCTCACGCCCTGGCGCGGGGCCGTCGTCGTCGGCGCCGGGCCCGACCGGGCGCCCGCGCTCGACGCGGCCGGCCTGATCACCCGGCCCGGCTCCCCCTGGGCCGGCGTCAGCGCCTGCACCGGGCGGCCCGGCTGCGCCAAGTCCCTCGCGGACGTGCGGGCGGACGCGGTCCCCGGCCGCCCCGGCCTGCCCGTCCACTACTCCGGCTGCGAGCGCCGCTGCGGGCACCCGCACGGCGACTGGGTCGACGTCCTCGCCGTCCCCGGCGGGGGCTACCTGGTCGACGGCGCCCCCGTCCCCCGTACCGACCTGGCCCCCGCGGTCACCACGGCCCGCACCGCACCCCGCACCGCGCCCCGCACAACGAGATGAGCGAGAACAGGATGTTCGACTACGAGAAGGACGGCACGGAGATCTACCGCCGCTCCTTTGCCACGATCCGCGCCGAGGCGGACCTCACGGGCCTGCCCGCCGACGTCGCCCAGGTGGCGGTCCGGATGATCCACGCCTGCGGCATGACGGACCTCGTCCAGGACATCGCGTACTCGCCGGGCGTCGTCGCGAGCGCCCGCGCCGCGCTCCGGGCGGGCGCGCCGATCCTCTGCGACGCGCAGATGGTCGCCAGCGGCGTCACCCGCAAGCGGCTGCCCGCCGACAACGAGGTGGTCTGCACGCTCTCCGACCCGGCCGTCCCGGCCCTGGCCGCCGAGCTGGGCACCACCCGCTCCGCCGCAGCCCTGGAGCTGTGGCGGGACCGCCTCGAAGGCTCCGTCGTGGCCGTCGGCAACGCGCCCACCGCCCTCTTCCACCTCCTGGAGATGGTCGCGAAGGGGGCGGGCAGGCCCGCCGCCGTCCTCGGCATACCGGTCGGCTTCATCGGCGCCGCCGAGTCCAAGGACGCCCTCGCCGCCAACACCCTCGGCCTCGACCACCTCGTCGTCCGGGGCCGGCGCGGCGGCAGCGCCATGACGGCCGCCGCGATCAACGCCCTCGCGCACGAAGCGGAGATCCAGCAGTGACCGGGACCCCGGCCGGAAACACCGTCGGCAAGCTGTACGGCGTGGGGCTCGGGCCCGGCGACCCGGAGCTCCTGACCCTCGCCGCCGTGAAGGCCATCGCGTCCGCCGACGTGGTCGCCTACCACTCGGCCCGCCACGGGCGCTCCATCGCCCGCTCGATCGCGGCCCCCCACCTGCGCGAGGACCACGTCGAGGAGCGCCTGGTGTACCCGCTCACGGTGGAGACCACGGACCACCCCGGCGGCTACCGGGGCGCCCTGAACGACTTCTACGAGGAGGCGGCGGCCCGGCTCGCCGCCCACCTGGACGCGGGCCGCACGGTCGCGGTCCTCGCCGAGGGCGACCCGCTCTTCTACGGCTCGTACCAGCACATGCACAAGCGGCTCGCGCACCGCTACGACACGACCGTCATCCCCGGCGTCACCTCGGTGAGCGCCGCCGCCGCCCGGCTCGGGGAGCCGCTGTGCGAGGCGGAGGAGGTCCTGACGATCGTCCCGGGCACGCTGCCGGAGGACGAGCTGACGGCCCGGCTCGCGGGCACGGACTCGGCGGTCGTGATGAAGCTGGGCCGCACCTTCCCCACCGTGCGGCGGGCCCTGGAGCGGGCGGGCCGCCTGGAGGACGCGCGGTACGTGGAGCGGGCGTTCATGGCGGGCGAGCGGACGGAGCGCCTGGCGGACGTGGACCCGGGGTCCGTCCCGTACTTCTCGGTGGCCGTGCTGCCCTCCCGCGTCGACGAGGAGCCGCCGGTACGGGAGCGGGGCGAGGTCGTCGTGGTCGGCACGGGCCCGGCGGGCGCGCCCTGGCTGACGCCGGAGTCGCGCGGCGCCCTGCTGAACGCGGACGACCTGGTCGGCTACACCACCTATCTGGACCGGGTGCCGGTGCTGCGCCCCGGGCAGCGGCGGCACGGCTCCGACAACAAGGTGGAGTCGGAGCGCGCCGAGTTCGCCCTCGACCTGGCCCGGCGCGGGCACCGGGTCGCGGTCGTCTCGGGCGGCGACCCGGGCGTCTTCGCGATGGCGACGGCGGTCCTGGAGGTGGCGTCGGAACCGGAGTACGCGGACGTTCCCGTACGGGTCCTGCCGGGCGTGACCGCCGCCAACGCGGCCGCGGCGGCGGCGGGCGCCCCGCTCGGCCACGACTACGCGACGATCTCGCTCTCCGACCGGCTCAAGCCCTGGGACGTGATCGCGGACCGGCTGCGCGCGGCGGCCGGCGCGGACCTGGTCATCGCCCTGTACAACCCGGGCTCGAAGTCCCGCACCCACCAGGTGGCGGCCGCCCGCGACCTCCTCCTGGAACTCCGCTCCCCCGACACCCCGGTGGTCGTCGCCCGCGACGTCGGCGGCCCCGAGCAGTCGGTCCGGGTCCTGACCCTGAAGACCCTGGACCCCTCCGAGGTCGACATGCGCACCCTCCTCCTGATCGGCTCCTCGCAGACCCGGGCGGTGGAGCGCGGCGACGGCCGCACGATCACGTGGACGCCGCGCCGGTACGGCTAGGGCCTGTCCGACCCTGATCCGCCGGACAGGCCCCGGGACTCAGTACCCGAGCACCAGGGCGGCGGCCTCCTCGGGCGTCGTCGCCGTCCGTACGCCCTCCGGGACCGGGGGGCGGCGGACGACGACGACCGGGATGCCGGCCTCGCGGGCGGCGGTCAGTTTCGGGGCGGTGGCCGTGCCGCCGCTGTCCTTGGTGACGAGGACGTCGATGCGGTGGCGGCGCAGCAGCTCGCGTTCGCCGTCGAGGGTGAAGGGGCCCCGGTCGAGAAGGATCTCGGCGCGGGCCGGCACCGGGGCCTCGGGGGCGTCGACCGAGCGGACCAGGAACCACTCCGGGCGGTCGGCGAAGACGGCCAGGCCCATGCGGCCGGTGGTGAGGAAGACGCGGTCCCCGAGGCCGTCGAGGGCGGTGGCGGCCTCCGCCAGGGAGCCCGCGTCGCGCCAGTCGTCGCCCGCCCCCGGGACCCAGCCGGGACGGCGGAGCGCGAGCAGGGGAACATGGGCGGTGGCGGCCGCCCGGGCCGCGTTGAAGCTGATCCGCTCGGCGAAGGGATGGGTGGCGTCGATGACCGCGTCCACCGCGTGCTCCCCCAGCCAGGCCGCGAGCCCGTCCGCCCCGCCGAAGCCGCCGATCCGGACCTCGCCCTCGGGCAGCCGGGGCCGGGCGACCCGCCCCGCGAGCGAGCTGGTGACCCGGACGCGGGGGTGGAGCAGTCCCGCGAGGGCGCGGGCCTCGGTGGTCCCGCCGAGAATGAGTACGTGCACAGGAGCCCCTTCGTGAGTTCAGGCGGCGGGCGCGAGGCCCAACTCAAGCACACCGGTCTGCGCCCGGGCTGGACGACCGGTGCCTGTGCGACGGCGGCGACGACGGCCGCGTACACGGCCCTCCTGACCGGGGACTTCCCGGACCCGGTGACGATCACGCTGCCGAAGGGGCAGACGCCGTCGTTCGCGCTCACGGCCGAGGAGCACGCCGGGGACACGGCCATGGCGGCGGTGGTGAAGGACGCGGGCGACGACCCGGACGTCACCCACGGGGCCGTGATCCGCTCGACGGTACGGCTCCTGCCGCCGGGCTCCGGGGTGGTCTTCCGGGCGGGCGAGGGCGTCGGCACGGTCACCCTGCCGGGCCTGCCGCTCGACGTGGGCGAGCCGGCGATCAACCCCGTGCCCCGGCAGCTGATGCGCGAGCACGTGGCGCGGGTCGCCGCCGCGCACGGCGGCACGGGCGACGTCGAGGTCACGATCTCCGTCGACGGCGGCGCCGAGATCGCCCGCTCCACCTGGAACCCCCGGATCGGCATCCTCGGCGGACTGTCGATCCTCGGCACGACCGGGATCGTCGTCCCGTACTCCTGCTCGGCCTGGATCGACTCCATCCGCCGGGGCGTGGACGTGGCCCGCGCGGGCGGCCTCACGCACGTCGCCGGCTGCACCGGCTCGACCTCGGAGCGGACGGTGACGGGCCTGTACGACCTGCCGGAGATCGCCCTGCTCGACATGGGCGACTTCGCGGGCGCGGTCCTCAAGTACGTCCGCCGCCACCCGGTGGACCGGCTGACGGTCTGCGGCGGCTTCGCGAAGCTCTCCAAGCTGGCCGCCGGCCACCTGGACCTGCACTCGGCCCGCTCCCAGGTCGACAAGGGCTTCCTGGCGGACCTGGCCCTCACGGGCGGCGCGTCCGAGGCGCTGGCGGCGGAGATCGCCGCCGCGAACACGGGCCTGGCCGCCCTCCGCCTCTGCGAGGCCGCCGGCGTCCCCCTCGGCGACCTGGTGGCCGCCCGCGCCCGCGACGAGTCCCTGACGGTCCTGCGCGGCGCCCCGGTCGCGGTGGACGTGATCTGCGTCGACCGCGCGGGGACGGTGGTGGGGCGGTCGTCGGTGCGGGGGCCGGGGGCGTAGGGCGGGGGCCGCTCTCGCGGCCGGGATCCTGCCGCCCCGGGGGGCGCCTCGGCCCCGGTCGGCACCGCGCGTGCGACGGCGACGCCGTTCTCGGCGGCGGTGACGGACTCGCCCGCCGCGACGGCGGCGAGGACCCGCGGGGGCCGCCGACCGGATTCCCGGGCCGTGATCTCCCTACGCGGCGGGGTCCCACGTGCCGACATGCGGCGCCCGGGGCCCGCCCCTAGGCTTGGCGGCGAACACCCGACCGAGCGACCGAGAGGGAGTCTCATGTCGAAGCGTGGCAACAAGCGGCGGGCCCGGAAGAAGAAGGGCGCGAACCACGGCAAGCGGCCGAACACCTGAGCCGAGTGGTCGTGACGGAGGGGCCCCGGGGATCTCCCCGGGGCCCCTCCGCGTGTGTGCCGGTCGCTTCCCGCGTGGACCGGTCGCCCTCCGCGTGGACCGGTCGCCCTCCGCGTGGACCGGTCGCCCTCCGCGTGGTCCGGTCGCCCTCCGCGTGCGCGGTCGTCAGCAGGCGTGGCGGTCGCGGGCCGGGTCGTACAGGTGGCTGTCGCGGAACTCGGAGGCCGCGAGGGTGCGGCCGACGATGATGACGGCCGTCTTCGTGATCCCGGCCGCCTTCGTCTGCTCCGCGATGTCGTCCAGGGTGCCGCGCAGGACGACCTCGTCGGGGCGGCTGGCCATCGCGACGACGGCGGCCGGGCAGTCCGTGCCGTAGTGGGGGACCAGCTCGGCGACGACCCGGTCGACGTAGCGGGCGGCCAGGTGGAGGACGAGCAGGGCGCCGCTGCGGCCCAGGGTCGCCAGGTCCTCGCCCTCCGGCATCGGGGTGGCCTGCTGGGCGATCCGGGTCAGGATGACGGTCTGGCCGACCGTGGGGACGGTCAGCTCCCGCTTGAGCGCGGCGGCCGCCGCCGCGAAGGCCGGGACGCCGGGGACGACCTCGTACGGGATGCCGAGCGCGTCCAGGCGGCGCATCTGCTCCGCGACCGCGCTGAACACCGACGGGTCCCCGGAGTGCAGCCGGGCCACGTCCTGCCCCGCCTCGTGGGCGGCGGCGATCTCCGCGACGATCCCGTCCAGGTCCATCCGGGCCGTGTCGACGCGCCGCGCGTCCGGCGGGCACTCGGCCAGCAGCTCGACGGGGACGAGGGAGCCGGCGTAGAGGCAGACCCCGCACGTCGCCAGGGTCCGCGCGCCGCGCACGGTGATCAGATCGGCCGCGCCGGGGCCCGCGCCGATGAAGTAGACGGTCATCCCTCTTCAGAACCTTTCGTGACGGGCCGCCGGGTGTCGGACCGCTGTGTGACGGATCGCTGCGTGTCGGCCCCCTCCGTGGCGGGCCGCTTCGTGACGGACCCTTCCGTAGCGGACCCCTCCGTGGCGGGCCGCTTCGTGACGGACCCCTCCGTGGCGGGCCGCTTCGTGACGGACCACTGCGTGACCGGCATCGCCTGCCGCCAGCCGGTGAAGCCGCCCACGGGGACGGCGGTGGCGACCGCGAGCCGGACGAGTTCCCCGCCGTGGCGGCGGTGGGCCTCGGCGAGCAGCGCCTCGGATTCGAGCGTGACGGTGTTGGCGACGAGCCGGCCGCCGGCGGGCAGCGCGTCCCAGCAGGCCGCGAGCAGGCCGGGGGCGGTCAGGCCGCCGCCGACGAAGACCGCGTCCGGAGTGGGGAGGCCCGCCAGGGCCTCGGGGGCAGGGCCGGTGACGACCTTCAGGGCCGGGACGCCGAGCGCGTCGGCGTTGCGGGCGATGCGGGCGGCCCGCTCGGGGTCCTTCTCGATCGCGACGGCCCGGCAGGCGCGGTGGGTCCGCATCCACTCGATGCCGAGGGAGCCGGAGCCGCCGCCGACGTCCCAGAGGAGTTCGCCGGGGGCCGGGGCGAGCGCGGCGAGGGTGGCGGCGCGCACGTACCGCTTGGTGAGCTGCCCGTCGTGCTCGTACGCCTCGTCCGGCAGGCCCGGCGCGGCGCCGAGCCGCAGCGCGTCGGGGTCGCGCACGCAGTCGAGCGCGAGGACGTGGAGCGCGTCGGTCCGCTCGTACGGCCAGGCCTCGGCGGTCGCGTCGAGGACCCGCTCGCGGGGGCCGCCGAGCTGTTCCAGGACCCGGATGCGGGTGCCGCCCCAGCCGGTGTCGCACAGCAGGGACGCCACCCGGGCGGGGGTCTCCGGGCCCTCACCGAGGACCAGGACCCGGCGCCCGGGGTGCAGCACGACGGCGAGGGCCGCGAGCGGCCGGGCGACCAGGGACACCGTCTCGGTCTCCTCCAGGGGCCAGCCGAGCCGGGCGCAGGCGTACGAGACGGAGGACGGGTGCGGGTGGATCCGCAGCCGGTCGGCGCCGACGGTCTCCGCGAGGGTGCGGCCGATGCCGTGGAAGGAGGGGTCCCCGCTGGCCAGGACGGCGATCGCGCGCCCCGCGTGGGCGGCGAGCAGGCCGGGCACGGCCGGGCGGAGGGGGGAGGGCCAGGCGATCCGCTCGCCGGGGCAGTCGCCGCCGGGCAGCAGGTCGAGCTGGCGGGGGGCGCCGATCAGGACCTCGGCGGCGCGCAGGACGCGGCGGGAGGCCTCGGGGAGCCCGCCCCAGCCGTCCGCGCCGATCCCGACGACCGCTATCCCACCCGACGGGGCGGCCGGTTCCGCCCCCGGCAGCGCGGCCGATGTCGCACCCGCCGACGCGCCCGATGCCGCACCCGCCGACGCATCCGGTATCGCACCCGTCGCACCGTTCACACCCGTACCGTCCACGCCGCCGAACTCTACGGGAGCCCCGGGCTCCCCTTCCTCGTGGCCGTGCTCACTTCCGGGCGTTCCGCCCCACGGAGAAGAGGATCCGGACGAAGCCGGCGAAGGCGTGCGTGGCGGAGACCCACACGAAGACGCGGGGCATCACGCCGCGCTCTCTCCAGCGCCCGGTGGCGGTCCCGGATCCGGTTGCGGGACCGGCGGTCCCGGGATCGGTCACGCCCTCCGGCGTACGGGTCCCGGAGGGAGGCCCCGGGGCCCGGAATAGGGAGGGGGCTCGCGCCGTTGGACGAGATGATTTAAGATTCAACCACTAGTCGGGACCGGGAGAGGCACCCGGCAACGCGAGAGGTGAGCACGATGCAGTTCGGGATCTTCACCGTCGGCGACGTGACGACCGACCCCACCACCGGCCGCACCCCCACCGAACACGAGCGGATCAAGAACACCGTCGCCATCGCGCTCAAGGCCGAGGAGGTCGGGCTCGACGTCTTCGCGACCGGGGAGCACCACAACCCGCCGTTCGTCCCGTCGTCCCCCACCACCCTCCTCGGGCACATCGCCGCCCGCACGGAGAACCTGGTCCTGTCCACGTCCACGACCCTGATCACCACCAACGACCCGGTGAAGATCGCCGAGGACTACGCGACCCTCCAGCACCTCGCGGACGGACGCGTGGACCTGATGATGGGCCGCGGCAACACCGGCCCGGTCTACCCGTGGTTCGGCCAGGACATCCGCCAGGGCATCCCGCTCGCCATCGAGAACTACGCGCTGCTCCACAAGCTGTGGAGGGAGGACGTGGTCGACTGGGAGGGCAGGTTCCGCACCGCGCTCCAGGGCTTCACCTCCACCCCGCGCCCGCTCGACGGCGTCCCGCCGTTCGTCTGGCACGGCTCCATCCGCTCCCCGGAGATCGCCGAGCAGGCCGCCTACTACGGCGACGGCTTCTTCGCGAACCACATCTTCTGGCCCAAGCAGCACACCGAGAAGATGGTCCGGCTCTACCGGCAGCGGTACGCGCACTACGGCCACGGCACGCCCGAGCAGGCGATCGTCGGCCTCGGCGGCCAGGTCTTCATGCGGAAGAACTCGCAGGACGCGGTACGGGAGTTCCGCCCGTACTTCGACAACGCGCCGGTCTACGGCCACGGCCCCTCCCTGGAGGAGTTCGCCCGCGAGACCCCGCTAACCGTCGGCTCCCCGCAGGAGGTCGTCGAGCGGACCCTGTCCTTCCGCGAGTACGTGGGCGACTACCAGCGCCAGCTGTTCCTGGTCGACCACGCCGGACTGCCCCTGAAGACCGTCCTGGAACAGCTCGACATCCTCGGCGAGGAGGTCGTCCCGGTGCTGCGCAAGGAGTTCGCGAACCTGCGCCCGGCCGGCGTCCCGGCCACCGCCCCGCTCCACCCCGCCGTCACCGCCGCCAAGGAGGCGTAACCGTCATGCGCACGCTCAAGCTGGTCGCCGTCTCCGCCGGACTCGGCAGCCCCTCCTCCACCCGGCTCCTCGCCGACCGGCTCCTCCGGGCCGCCCGCTACCGGCTGGCCGAGCAGGAGTACGCCGTCGACGTCGAGGTGGTCGAACTCCGCGACCTGGCCGTCGACATCGCCCACAACTTCGTCACCGGCTTCCCCTCCGGGAAGCTCCGGGAGGCGATCGACACGGTGACCGGCGCGGACGGCGTCATCGCGGTGACCCCGGTCTTCACCGCCTCGTACAGCGGTCTGTTCAAGTCGTTCTTCGACCTGGTCGACCCGACGGCGCTGACCGGCGTCCCGGTCCTGATCGGGGCGACCGGCGGCACCGCCCGCCACTCGCTGGTCCTCGACCACGCCCTGCGACCGCTCTTCGCCTACCTGCGGGCCCTGACCGTCCCGACCGCCGTCTACGCGGCCTCGGAGGACTGGGGTTCGGGCGGCGACGAGTACACGGAGGGCCTGCCCGCCCGGATCGACCGGGCCGGGTACGAGTTCGCGGACGCGGTCGCGGCCCGGCCGGCCCGGGAGGCGGACGAGGACGAGGTCGTGCCGTTCGAGCGCCAACTGGCCGATCTGCGCCTCGACTGACCGCCCGGTCCAACCGATTTGTTACGTTGGAGGCGGATCGCACAGATGTGCCGTACGACGGACGGAGGTCGGCGATGGCCGGCAGGATCGTGGTGGGCGTGGACGGGTCGGAGCCTTCCCTGAAGGCCCTGAAGTGGGCGGCCGGGCAGGCCGCCCTGACCGGGGACTCCCTGGAGGCGGTCATCGCCTGGGAGTACCCGGCCTCCTGGGCGACGCTGATGCCGGGCGTACCGGCGGAGTTCGACCCCGAGCGGCTCGCCGCGCAGATCCTGGACCAGGCCCTGGCCGACGCGCTCACCCCGGAGGCGGCCGCCGACGCCGTCCGCACGGTGATCGGCGGCAACACCGCGCAGGCCCTGGTGGACACGGCGAAGGGCGCGAACCTCCTCGTCGTCGGCGACCGCGGCCACAGCGGCTTCCGGGCGGCCGTCCTCGGCTCGGTCTCCACCCAGGTCGCCCAGCACGCCCCCTGCCCGGTCGTGGTCGTCCGCGGCGAGAGCGTGCAGCCCGTCTAGGGCCTGTCCGCCGGCAGCACGTCCGCCACCACGCAGGACGCGTTGTCCGGGCCGCCCCGCCCGTCGGCGAGGGCGAGCAGGGCGCGGGCGGTATCCTCCGGGCCCGCGCCGGACGCCAGGGCGGCGTGCAGCTCCGCCTCCGGCACGACCGCCGACAGGCCGTCCGTGCACAGCAGCCAGCGGTCCCCGGGCCGCCCCTCGTGCAGGCTCAGGTCGGGCGCGGGCCCGTCCTCCGCCCCGTCGAGGGCCCGCAGGAGCAGCGCCCGGTCCGGATGGGACGCCGCCTCCGCCGGGTCGAGTTCGCCCGCGTCCACCCGCGCCTGTACGGCGGTGTGGTCGCGGGTGAGGCGCACGAGGCCCCCGTCCCGCAGCAGGTACGCGCGCCCGTCGCCCACGTGCGCGAGCGCGAGCCGGGAACCCGTCCACACTCCGGCCGTCAGGGTCGTTCCCGAGCCGGGCGCCGCCGCGCCGACCCCCGCGTCCGCACGGTGCACGGCGTCCTCCAGGGCGTTGAGCAGGTCCCCGGCCCGGCCGCCGGGCGCCGGGGCGCCCCCGACGGCGGAGAGGGCCGCGAGGGCCGCCTCCGCCGCCAGGTCCCCCGCCGCGCCGTAACCGTCCGCGACGGCGAGCAGGCGCGGGCCGGCGTGCGCGCGGTCCTGGTCGGCCTCCCGCACGCGTCCGCGCTCCGAGAGCGCGGCGGCGAGCAGGGCGTGGGGCCGTACGGCCGTGGTCGTCGTGTCGGTGTCCATACCGGTGTTTCCTCCCAGTCGGTCCAGCAGGGAGGCAGCCAGGCCGCGCCGTTCCGCCGTCTCGGCCTCGACCCGGGCCCAGTGGGCGCGGACCGCGCGGGCCGCCGCCCCCGGGTCCGTGCCGTGCAACGCGCACACGTCCCGGACCTCGGCGAGCGGCATCCCGATCCGCCGCAGCCAGGCCACCAGCCGGGCCCGCTCCACCTGCGCGGCCGCGTAGTACCGGTAGCCGGTGTACGCGTCGACGCGGGCGGGCGGGAGCAGGCCGAGTTCGTCGTAGCGGCGCAGCGCCTTGGCGGAGAGCCGGGACGCGCGGGAGAACTCCCCGATCGTCATGAGCGGTTCCGGTACCCCGGCCGCTCCGGCCGTCCCGTGCCGTTCGCCCGCCCCGTGCGTTCCGTGCGTCCCGTGCCGTTCCACCGGCGTGCCACCTCCCCCGCCGGGCGCCCCGTGGCGCCCGGCCCCGCCGATGCTGGACCTTCCCGCGCGGGGAAGGTCAACCGCCGCTTCCCGTACGCCCGCTACCTGCGGTTGTACAGCCGCATCGTCACCCAGCCGAAGACGAGGACGAAGACCGCCGACCAGCCCAGGGACCAGGCGACGTCCACGCCCGGCCAGCCGCCCGCCATCAGTTCGCGGACCGCGCTCGCGACGTGGGTGACCGGGTTGTTGTTCACGAAGGCCTGGAGCCAGCCCGGCATGGTCCTCGGGTCGACGAAGACGTTCGACAGGAAGGTCAGCGGGAAGATCACCATCATCGAGACGCCCATGACGGACTTCTCGCTGCGCAGCAGCAGGCCGAACATGGTCCAGATCCACGAGAAGGAGAACGAGAACACCAGGAGCAGCGCGATCCCGAGGAGGACCCCCGGGAGCCCGCCGCCCGGCCGGTAGCCGATGATCACGCCGACCGTCAGCATCACGGCCGAGGCGATCAGATAGCGCACGACGTCACCGAGGAGGTAGCCGACCATCGGCGCCGGGCGCCAGATCGGCAGCGTGCGGAAGCGGTCGAAGACGCCCTTCTCGATGTCGGTGTTGACCGAGACGCCCGTGTACATCGTGATCATCACGACGCTCATCACCAGGATGCCGGGCAGCAGGAACTGGACGTACGAGGAGATCGAGCCGGCCAGCGCGCCCCCGAAGAGGTACGTGTACATCAGCACCAGCATGATCGGGAACGCCGTCACGTCGAACAGCTGCTCCGGCACGTGCTTGATCTTCAGCATGGCCCGCCAGCCGAACGTCATCGAGGCGGAGAGCGCGCCGGGGCGGGGCGGGCGGGTCCGCCTCACGAGCAGTTCCGCGAGCTCCTCCGCGCGGGGGGCCTCGAAGTCGGGGTCGGCCGTGCGCGTGTCCTTGCCGGTGGAGACGGTGGTCATGCCGTCGGTCCTTTCCCGTCCGCCGTGCTTTTCCCGTCCGCCGGCCTTGTCCTGCCCGCCGGTCCTTTCCCGCCCGCCGGTCCTTTCCCGCCCGCCGGTCCTTTCCCGTCCACCGGTCCTTTCCCTTCCGCCGTGTCCTTCTCGCCCACCGGAGCCCCGTCCGTCAGCGCCAGGAACACCTCGTCCAGGCTGGGCTGCCCGAGCGCGAAGCTGTCGACCGTGATCCCGGCCCGCGCCAGCTCCGCGAGCACCCGTGCCGCCTGCTCGGCGGCGCCGAGGTCCGTCCCGTGGCCGTCGACGGTGGCGGTGAGCGCCACCGGGTCCGGGTCGAGCTGCACGGCGGCCCGCAGCGCGCCGCGCAGGACGCGCTCGGCCTCGTGCCGCCGCCCGGGGTCCCGGAGCCGTACGTGCACCGAGCCCGAGCCGACCGAGGCCTTCAGCTCGCCTTTGGTGCCCTCCGCGATCACCTTGCCGTGGTCGATGACGGCGATCCGGGAGGCCAGCCGGTCCGCCTCGTCCAGGTACTGGGTGGTCAGCAGGACGGTGGTGCCCTGGGCGACCACCGCGCGGACGATGTCCCAGACCTGGTTGCGGCTGCGCGGGTCGAGGCCGGTGGTCGGCTCGTCCAGGAAGAGCAGGTCCGGGGTGTTGAGGATGGACGCGGCGATGTCGATGCGGCGCCGCATGCCGCCCGAGTAGTTCTTGATCTGCCGGTCGGCGGCCTCCTCCAGGCCGAACGCCGCGAGCAACTGCGCGGAGCGCTCGCGGGCGGCGGGCCGGGAGTGGCCGAGCAGCCGGGCGAGGAGGACCAGGTTCTCCGTGCCGGTCAGGTCCTCGTCCACGGACGCGTACTGGCCGGTGAGGCTCACCCGCCCGCGGACGGCGTCGGCGTCCTCGACGACGTCCTTGCCGAAGACGCCGGCCCGGCCGCCGTCCGGGCGGAGCAGGGTGGCGAGCATCTTGACGACGGTCGTCTTGCCGGCGCCGTTGGGGCCGAGGACCCCGTAGACGGTCCCGGCGGGGACGCGCAGGTCGACGCCGTCCACGGCCCGGTTGGTGCCGAAGACCTTGACCAGGCCCTCGGTCTCGATGGCGAGGTCGGTCATGCGGTTCCTCCGTCGTCCCCGGTGTCCTCTTCGGCGGGGCTCCGGTCAGTGGGGCGCGGGGCGGCCCGCCGCGTCCTCGTGGGTGGGGAAGGAGCAGTGGGCGGCGACCGTGGTGACCGCGAAGGCCGCGAGGCCGAGCCACAGCCGGTTCAGGGCGGCGGGGCCGCCGTGGCGGGCGACCGTCGTCGCGCAGAGGCCGTACGGGACACCGATCGTGGCCGGGCCGACCCGGCCGGGCGCACTGATCCGGCGTCGGTCGCCGGAGACCGCTGCGTGTGCGGCCATGGCAGGAGCTCCCTACGTCTCCGGCGCGCGCGGCGCCGCTCGCCCCTTGGTTCCCGCACCCTCCAGGGCACACCCGCGACCGGCGCGCCGCAAGTGGATCAACGGGGCCGGCAGCCGGTCGCCGGGCCGCGGCCGGCCGTCCCGTACGGCCGCGTCGACGCGGTCCGCGACCCTCCGGCACTCCTCCACGGGCACCCCTCCTCCGTCGCGCCCCTTGCAGCGAGGGCGAATTTCTTCATTGCACCGGGGAGTCGGCGCTGCCTAAGGGCTGTCCCGTAACTCCAGCCACCGCCTGTCAGTGTCCGGTTCGCCCTGCTTGCCTCTGACTCCAGTGGAGGCACGAGCCGGGGCGCAACTGGACGAGCCGATCTGCATCTGGTGACCCACCTGCCCTCGTCCTGAGTTACGGGACGGCCCTTACTGATCTTTTCGTTAGTTCCGTGGGTATGACGGTCTCGTTGGCGGGATCCTGGTGCGGTGTCTTTCAAGCCTTCACCCCTGGTTCCTCCTTTGACCCGGCCGCAGTTGGCTGAGGCCCGGCGTGTGCGGGCGGCCGAGTTGTTCGAGCAGGGGCGTTCGGGTGCCGAGATCGCGCGGATGCTCGGGGTCGGCGAGGAGAGCGTGCGGCGGTGGAGGCGGGTCTGGGAGGAAGGTGGCGCCGGCGGGTTGCGTCGGCGTCCGGCCAGCGGTCGTCCGCCCAAGCTGGACGATGCCCAGGTCGAGCGGGTGCGGACCGCACTCGAGCAAGGTGCCCAGGCACACGGTTTCGAGGCTGACCTGTGGACTCTGGAACGAGTCGGTCTGGTCGTCGAGCGGGTGACTGGAGTGGTCCTGTCGAGGGCGTCGGTGTGGCGGCTGCTGACCGGCCGGCTGGGGTGGAGTCTGCAGCGTCCCGAGCGGCGGGCGGTGGAAAGGAACGAATCCGAGATCGCCCGCTGGATCGCGCACGAGTGGCCACGGATCAAAAAAGGGCGGTGAACACACGTGCCTGGATCGTCTTCCCCGACGAATCAGGCGTCTCATTGTCGCCGCAGGTCCGCCGCACCTATGCGCCCCGCGGCCACACGCCTCTTCTGCGGCACCGGCTGAACTGGAAGCGTGCTTCCATGGCCGGTGCCTTGGGTTACCACGCCGCTGTTCCCGGGCAGGGGCCACGGTTGTGCTTTCACCTCAAGCCCGGCAGCTACGACACCGCCGGGTTCATCGAGGTCCTGGAGCAGATGAAGACGTTCTACAACGGTGAGCGGGTGGTGCTGGTCCGGGACGGGCTGTCAGCCCATTGGAGCCGGGTCATGCGGGCATGGGTCGCCGAGCAAGACTGGCTCTCCCTGGAGCGATTACCCGCCTACGCACCTGAGCTCAACCCGGTGGAACTGCTGTGGTCCTCGCTGAAAAAACGCGAACTCGCCAACCTCGCCGGCGACCACCTCGCCGACGTTGCCGACGCCACCGAACAGGGCATCCACCGGATCGACGACAACCCGCAGCTGCCCTGGTCCTTCCTCGCCCACACCGGCCTCACCCTCCACCCACCAACCCCACCCAACTAACGAAAAGATCAGTAGCATCGCCACATGGGTGTGGACACCACGGTTCTGGTTGTGGACTGGGCGCGCTTGGTTCAGGTGCCCGCGCAGGACCGGCTGCGGGTGGTGCAGGAGGCGGCGTACGGGAACGACGACGCCGACGGGGAGGGTGATGTCGTCGACGGGTGGGTGTGGCCGGCCGCGGCGGAGCGGTCCTGGCTGGGGCGGTATGAGTTTCGGGGCACGCTCGGCTCGTACGAGCCGCACTTCTGGGCGGCGGAGGGCTGGGAGAAGGCGCGGGGCGCCGTGGGGGGTGAGGTGCGGGCGGCGCTGGACGAGTTCCTGGAGGGGCTGATCTGGTGGGGGCCGCGGGCCGACGTCGATGCCGAGCAGGTCGACCCCGGGGTGTTCCCCTCGCTGGAGGGGCTGTGGCGGTCCGGGCCGGTGATCGTGCGCGGCCCGGAGACGGTGGCGCGGCTGTGGCGGAGCTGGTGCGGGGCCGCGTCCGGGCTGGAGGGGCTGCGGGTGTCGTACGGGGAGCTGGCGGGGCGGGAGCCGGGGCAGTGGATCGCCGGGTTTGAGGAGTTCGCCGAGCTGGTGCGCGGCTGGGCGGAGGTGGTCGGCGAGGCGGAGCGCAGGGGGTGGGGGGTGATCGGCCTGCCGATCTAGCTCGATGGTGCCGGGGTGGTGGGAATGCGTGCCGGCTGGAGATCTGTCTGGTGCGCGAGTGCGGCCCGGGCCGGTTCGAGGTGAAGGTGGCCGGGCGCCGCGCTGTGACCGTGCGGCAGGGTGCGGGAGCGGTGCGGGGTTCTGGGACATGGCGAAGGGCCCGGGCGGATCCGGGCCCTTCGGTCAGTAGCGGGGAAGCGAGCTGTCGCCCGCCACCGGTGCCCTCGCGTCCTGGTTCCCGCTCGCGAGGGGAAGGCCGACGAGCCGGCGCCGACCGAGGAGAAGGCGGACTCTCCGTGGCGGAGCGAGCGGTTCGGCGCTGCTGTACCACTTGCCACTCCGCAATGAACAGCGCGCGTTTTGTGGAATCCCAGCCAACACCAGTGTTTAGCAGTAGTGCCTGTGAACGGCTTCAGCCGTTTGCTTCGTGTAGCCGCTTATTTCGACATTGCTCCAGGAGTAAAGGTTCGTCCCATTGCAGCCTACGTAGACGCTCTGCCCAAGACAGGCCCGCTGAAAACCAGATTGAAACGTAGTTCCATTGCAGTTATGGGCGGGAAGCTTTTTGTTGAGCTCGGTAATGCTGGCATCGAGCCAGACGGCGTAGCCGGAAAAGTTCGAGACCACGACCACCTGCTGAGCATAACCGCTCGAGTTTGCCACGATACAGGTCTGAGCCTTGAACCCGCGCTCCGCGCCCACTGATTCCGTGTCGCCGCAATGCCAGTTGGAGTTGGTCTTGACCTCCTGCCAATTAGCCGACGCGAAGGCAGGCTGTGTACCTACAAGCAGACTCGCCACCAAAGCTACGAGAATGCTCGCCCCCCGCAGCATGCGACGTAGCGAATCTCTCATTATACTCTCCCCAGAAATTAGCCGAAGGAATGCGATAAGTAGCCACTGGCTGCATTGCAGCACGCATGAGAACCGGATGCACTCGTCCTGTGCATTTCAAATCGCGGATGGATCCTACAGCAATATGATCCGTGCGAGGGACGCGACGTCCGCTGGAGCGGGCGGTGCACTCTTATTCGTGCGAGGTGGCGCCGTTCACTTAGAGCTGTCCCGTAACTCCAGATGCCGCCTGCCGGCGTCCGGTTCGACCCGTTTAGACCGACTCCAGTCGAGGCCGCGAGTCGGGGCGCAACCGGACAAGTGGATCGGCCTGTGATGCCCCACTGGTCTTCGTCCTGAGTTACGGGACAGCCCTTAGTCTGCCGCCATGCCCGTCTCCCGAACAGTCACCGCCGAGACGTCCTACGAGGACCGGGGCTCCGGCCCCGTCCTCCTCCTCGTCCACGGCCACCCCTTCGACCGCACCATGTGGGGGCCCCAGCTCGACCGCTTCTCCCGTACGCACCGGGTGATCGCCCCCGACCTGCGCGGCTACGGGTCCACCCCGCTCGCGACGGATGCGAAGGCCGTCGGCCTCGACGTCTTCGCGGAGGACCTGGCCGCCCTCCTCGACCACCTCGGCGTCGAGGACTGCGTCGTCGCGGGCCTCTCCATGGGCGGCCAGATCGCCATGGAGTTCCACCGCCGGCACCCCGGGCGCGTCCGGGGCCTGGTCCTCGCGGACACCTTCCCCGCCGCCGAGACCGAGGAGGGGAGAGCGGCCCGGAACGCCATGGCCGACCGGCTCCTCGCCGAGGGCATGCGGGGGTACGCGGACGAGGTGCTGGACCGGATGATCGCCCCGTACAACACGCACGCCGCGCCCCACGTGCACCGCATGATGTGCGCCACCGACCCGGTCGCGGCGGCCGCCGCCCTGCGGGGCCGGGCCGAGCGGCCCGACTACCGGGAGTCGCTGGCCGCCGCCACCGTGCCCGCGCTGGTCGTGGTCGGCCGGGACGACACGTACACCCCGGTCTCCGACGCGGAGGAGACGCACGCGCTGATCCCCGGCTCCACGCTCGTGGTGGTCGAGCGGGCCGCGCACCTGCCCAATCTGGAGCGGCCGGAGGAGTTCGACGCGGCCCTGGAGGCGTTCCTGCGTTCACTCGAACGGACCGCTTGAGGGTTCGCCGGCGTGCGAACGCTCCCACGATGGGTCCATGAGCCAGAACGACGACGGGACCGCGCGTCCGGGCCAGAGTCACGGCCAGCACGCAGCGCCGCCCCGCAACCCGAACGCAGCGCCGCCCCGCAAGCAGAGCACCGCCGGTGCCTGGGCCTCCGGCGGCACCCTCTTCGCCGGTGTCCTCATGCTGGTCACCGGCTTCATGGACGTCTTCCAGGGCATCGCCGGCATCGCCGAGGACGACGTCTACACCCGCGTCGGCGACTACGTCTTCAAGTTCGACCTCACCACCTGGGGCTGGATCCACCTGATCCTGGGCGTGGTCCTCGTGATCGCCGGCTACGGCATCCTCAAGGGCGCCGAGTGGGGCCGGGTCGCGGGCATCACGCTCGCCTCCCTCAACGTCCTGTTCCACTTCCTCTTCCTGCCCTACCAGCCGTGGTGGTCGCTCTTCTCCATGGCCGTCTCGATCTTCGTGATCTGGGCGCTGGCCACGGACGAGGCGTACGGCCCCGACGAGAGGTACTGAGGGCCGTGGGACGCACCGCCGGCGCCGCCCTGGCCCTCGCCGGGGCGCTCGCCCTCACCACCGGCTGCGACGCCGCCGAGGACGCGGCCGGCGGTGTCGTCTCCTCGGCGACGGCCGCGGTCGCCTCGGCCGCCGAGCGGAAGATGAACGAGGTCAGGGACGGGGTGGACGCCAAGGCCGACGTGAAGGCCGGGGAGCCGCGCGCCGACGGCGACCGGACGGTCGCGGAGATCACCGCGACCAACCCGAAGGACGCCGCCGCCGACTACACGGTCCTGGTCCACTTCCGCGACGGCGAGGGCGAACTGCTCGACTCCGTCGTCCTGAACGTCGACGCCGTGGCCCCGGGCGAGTCCAAGACCGGCACGGCCCGCAGCAACCGTCAGCTCTCGGGCGTGACGGAGGCGGAGATCGGTCGGGCGCTGCGGCACTGAGGGGGCGGGGGGGTACGGGCTCCGGGGAGGTGCGGACCCGGGGTACGGCACCCGGGGACGGGCCCCGTCCGCCGGGGCCGTCCTGCGAGACTGAACGGCGTGGACTCCGACCCCGTTCCCGCCGCCGCGCCGAAGCCGTCGTCCGGGCCGAAGCCCCTGGCCGGACCCGTCGTGACGGGCGCCGTCACGGACCCCTTTCCGCGGCCCGGGCGGGCGGCCGCGCGGGCGGGTGGGCTGCTGCTCGCCGTGCCCGCCCTGGTCACCGCCTGCCGCCTGCTCGACACGGACGGGATCACGCCCGTCCCGCAGCTGCTCTCCTTCCTCCCCTGGCTGACCGTCCCCGCCGGACTCGGCCTGCTCCTGGCCGCCGTCGCCCGCCGCCGGGGCCTCGCCCTCACCGCCGTCGTCGTCCTCGCCGCCACCGCCTGGAGCTCCCTGCCGTACACGACGTGGACCACCGTCGGCCACGGCCTCCCCGTCGCCCGGGTCCGCGTCCTCGCCGCCAACGTCGAGTTCGGCCGGGCCACGGACGCGCTGATCGCCGCCGTCCGGCGCGAGCGCCCCGACCTGGTGTACGTCTCCGAGTGCGACCGCGCCTGCGGACGCGCCCTCACCACGGCCTTCGCGGCCGAACTCCCCCACCACGCCTCCGTCGAGGCCGACGGCTCGGAGGGCTCCGTGCTGCTCAGCGCCCATCCGCTGCGCGACCGGCGGACGATCCCGGCGACCATGGGGATGCCGGGCGCCACGGCCGGGATCGCCGGGCGCTCCGTGCGCGTCCAGCTCGCCCACCCGATGCCGCCGCTGCCGGGCCAGGTGGACGTGTGGAAGCGGGAGCTGGGCCGCGTCCGGGACTTCGCCGCCCTGCGCACGGGCCCGACGCTGATCGCCGGGGACTTCAACGCCTCCCAGGACCACGCCGCCTTCCGCGCCGTCCTCAGGGACGGGCGCCTGCGGGACGCGGCCTGGGCGGCGGGGAAGAGCCGCGCCGCCACCTGGCCCGTGGAGGGCCCGATCCCGCCGTACGTGCAGATCGACCACGTCCTGGTCAGCGACGAGTTCAGCGTGGACGACGTCCGCTTCCTCGACCTCGGCGACACCGACCACCGGGCCGTCCTCGCCGATCTCGACCTGCGGGGAGAGCGCTGATCGGCCACGCTGGAAGGCATGGACAACGAGGAGATCCTGGACGACATCGGCGCCCTGGTCGAGGAGGAGCGCGCCCTGCGGCAGCGCACCGGCGGCCTCCTGCCCGAGGAGCGCGCCCGCCTGGCCGCCCTGGAGGTGCGCCTCGACCAGTGCTGGGACCTGCTGCGCCAGCGCCGCGCCAAGGAGGAGTTCGGCGAGGACCCCGACACGGCGACCCTCCGCCCGGCGGCCGAGGTGGAGTCGTACCGCAACTGAGCATCCGTGGAAGGCCGGTTGCCGGAACCCTCCGGCGGAGTGCCCGGCATGGAGTCGACGGGTACGGAAGCGTCGGACGTGGTCGGGGCGCCGTGGGAGCGGATGCGGGCGCGGGACCGGGACGGCCCGGCCGCCCTGTTCGCGGAGGACGCCGTCGTCGAGCGGCCGGTCGGCGGCGAGCGGATCGTGGCCCGGGACGACCACGTCGCGGTGGACCGCGAGCACCCCGGGGGCTGGTCGATCCGGGTGCTGCGGATCGTGGCCCGGGACGGCGAGGCCGTCTCCGGGGTCGAGGTCCCGCACGAGGGCGTCGGGACGTTCCGCGCGGTGTCGCTCCGGACCGTCCGCGACGGCCGGATCGTCCGGGGCACGGAGTACCGGACGAGCCCCGGCTCGGACCCGCGCCCGGCCTGGCGGACCGCCCGGACCGAGGCCACGTGACCGCTCACCGCCCGGACAGGGCCCATGCGAGCACGCCCCGCCCGGACAGGGCCCGTGTGACCGCTCACCGCCCGGACCGAACCCGTGCGACCACGCCCGCCAGGACAGAGCCCATCCGACCGCTCACCGCTTGGACAGGGCCCGTGTGACCACGCCCCGCCCGGACAGAACCCATGCGACCACGCCCCGCCCGGATAGGGCCCGTGTGACCGCTCCCCGCCCGGACCGAACCCGTGTGACCTCGCCGGGCCGCGCGGACGTCCCGCCAGTACGTTGGGGGACATGGCGCGATCCCGAGGAGCCGGACGGCTCGCCCCGCCCGCCTGGCTGACCGCCGGGATGCGGCCCGCGCCCGCGCCGGTCCCGTGGGCCGCCGTCCTGCGCGCCGCCGTCGCCCTGTCCGCGCCGCTCGCCGCCGGCCTGGCACTCGACCGGCCCGCGTACGGGGCGCTGGTGTCGATGGGCGCCCTGTCCGGGGTCATCGGGGACACCGCCGACGCCTACCGGATGCGGGTCCTCAACATCGCCGTGCCGCAGCTCTTCGGGGCCGTCGGCGTCACCCTCGGCACCCTCGTCTTCGGGCACGGCTGGGCCGCCGTCGCCGTCCTCACCTGCGTCGCGCTGGTCTCCGGGATGATCTCCTCGATCGGCGCGGTCGCCTCCGTCTCCGGCCTCCTCCTGCTCCTGAACGCCGTCGTCGGCGCGGGCCTGCCCATGCCCGACCCCTGGTGGACGGCCCCGCTGCTGCTCGGCCTGGGCGGCCTCGTCGTCCTCGCCCTCACCCTCCTCGGCTGGCCGCTGCGCCGCGCCGCCCCCGAGCGGGCCGCCGTCGCCGCCACCTACCGGGCGGTCGCCGACCTCTACGAGGCCGCCGGCACCTTCGCGTACGACGAGCGGCGGCAGGCCGTCACCGCCGCCCTCGACCACGCGTACGACCTGGTCCTGGCCCGCCGGGCCCGGCAGCACGGCCGCGCCGCCGCCCCGGTCCGGCTGCTCGCGCGGCTCAACGTCGTCGTCCCGCTGGTCGAGGCCGCGCCCGCCGCCCATCTGCGGTCCCGGATCGTCGGCCCGCAGCCTCCGGAGGTCCCGGCGGCCGTGCGGGACCTCGCGGACGCCGTCGCGGAGGGCCGCTCCGACGTCCCCGACCCGGACCTGCCCGCCCCGGAGCGGCCCTCGGAGAAGGCCGTCGACCACGCGCTGCGGCACGCGGCGAGCGTCGTCCGCGAGACGGACCCCGAGCGCCACGACGCCGACGACCGGCTCGGCCGGCCCGCCGCGCTCCGCGTCCGGCTCCGCCGCACCACCCGCGCCGTCCTCCTCTCCGGCGCGTCCTGGCGCTACGGCCTGCGGCTCGCGCTCTGCATCGGTCTCGCCCAGGCCCTGGTGTCGCTGGTCGCCGTGCCCCGCTCGTACTGGGTCGCCCTCACCGTCACGTTCGTCATGAAGCCCGACTTCGGCTCGGTCTTCTCCCGGGCCGTGCTGCGCGCCTTCGGGACCGCCCTCGGCCTCCTCCTGGCCGCCCTCGTCCTCGCCGAGGTGCCCCGCGGCTGGTGGGACGTGCCCGTGACGGCGGTGCTCGCGGCCCTGATCCCGGCGTTCTCCGCGAAGGGGTACGCCTTCCAGACGGCGGCCGTCACCCCGGTGATCCTGCTGCTCTCCGACGTCCTCAACCACCAGGGCTTCGGCCTCGTCCTGCCCCGCCTCTACGACTCGCTCGTCGGCTGCGGGATCGCCCTCGTCGCCGGCTACCTGCTCTGGCCCGAGTCCTGGCACACCCGGATCGGGGACCGGCTCGCGGACGCCGTCTCCGACACCGCCGACTACGTGGCCCTCGCGTTCGCGGGCGGGGAGCGGCCCGACCGGAGCGCCCGGCTGCGGGCCCGCCGGGCGCTCTACCGGGACCTGTCGACCGTCCGCTCCGAGTTCCAGCGGGCCCTGACCGAACCCCCGCCGACCGGCCCCCGGGCCGCCGCCTGGTGGCCGCTGGTCGTCGCCGTCGAGAGGGTCGTGGACGCCACCACCGCCGCCCGCGTCCGGATCGACCACGGCGCCCCCGCCCCGGACCCCGCCGAGGCCGCCGAGGTGGAACGGGAACTGCGCGAACTCGCCGAAGGGCTACGGGCGGACGACACCCTCGCGGAGGTCCGCACCGAACTGCCCGGGGACGAGAACGGAGTCCTCGAACCGCTCCGCCAGGAGGTCCGCGCGGCCCGCGCCGTCGCCGGTCCCGACCTGCGGTGAACCTCCCCCGGGGGGCGTGCGGGAGAACTTACCGGCGGTCACGGAACGGAACCCTCCCCACCGCCGTTACCGGAAGCCGCCCCGGCGACTACGATGCGCCCGTTCACGGTGATCCGCGCCCGCCACCGCCGGCAACCGACGCGGCGGACGCGCCACTTCGCCCTGTCTCACCCCCCGCGCCCCGAGGATCCGCCATGCGCACCACCCCCAGCAGCAGAGGGCTCCAGCCCAATGTCCTCGGCACCTTCGACACGATCGTGATGGCCGTCGCCGGCAGCGCCCCCGCCTACTCGCTCGCCGCGACCACCGCCGTCCTCTTCGGCGCGGTCGGCGTCGGCGGCCCCGCCGCCCTGCTGTACTGCGCGATACCCATGCTCGGCATCGTCCTCGCGTACGCCCGGCTCGGCCGGATCGACGTCAACGCGGGCGCCGCGTACTCCTGGGTGGGCCGCACCCTCCACCCCTTCCTCGGCTTCCTCTCCGGCTGGGCGCTCGTCTTCTCCACCACGGTCTTCATGGTGGCCGGTTCGCTGCCCGCCGGGTCCCTCACGCTCTCCCTGGTCGCCCCGGGCCTCGCCGACCACACCGCGCTCGCGGCGGCCGTCGGCGCCTGCTGGTTCCTGGTGATGCTGCTCGTCGTCCTGGGCGGCGCCCGGCTCACCGTACGGGCGCAGCTGATCATGTCCGGGGTCGAGATGCTGATCCTGGTCGGCTTCGTCCTCGCCGCCGTGGCCCACCGGGGGTACGCCACCGCCTTCGACTGGTCCTGGTTCGGCCTCGCCCAGTTCGACGGGCCCGGGGGCTTCGCCGCCGGCGCGCTGATCGCCGCGTTCTACTACTGGGGCTGGGACGTCACCAGCAACCTCAGCGAGGAGACCCGCAACAGCCGCAGGACCGCCGGGACCGCCGCGCTCGTCGGCGTCGGCTTCGTCTTCGTCCTCTTCGAGGCCATCACCGTCGCCGTCAACGTGCTGCTGAGCTCGGAGGAGATCCGCCGCGCCGGACCCAACGTCCTCGCCGTCGTCGGCCAGGAGGTGTGGCCCGGCGTCGGCGGCAAGCTCCTCGTCGTCGCCGTCCTCCTGTCCACCGTCGCCACCCTGGAGACCACCCTCATCCAGGTCACCCGCTCGCTCTTCGCGATGGGCCGCGACCGGACCCTGCCGGCCGCGCTCGGGACCGTGCACCGCCGCTGGAACACCCCGTGGGTCGCGGTCGCGACGGTCGGCGGGGCGGCACTGCTCCTGTTCGCCGCCGCCGCGGCGGCCGGGTCCGTGCAGCAGATCCTCCGGGACGCCGTCTCCGCGATCGGCCTCCAGATCGCCCTCTACTACGGCCTGGCGGGCATCGCCGCCGTCGTCGCCTACAAGGGCCTGCTCCTGCGCTCCGTGAAGAACCTGGTGGTCGGCGGCCTCTGGCCGCTGCTCGGCTCGGCGTTCATGCTGTGGGCCTTCGTCGAGTCCCTGGGCGAACTCTCCACCACCGCCCTGGCCATCGGCCTCGGCGGCCTGCTCCTCGGCGTGGTCCCGCTGGCCGTGTACGCCGGGAGGGGCAGCGACTACTACCGGAGCCCGGCCCGTCTCGACGCCGTCCGCGCCCTCGCCGCCTCGGCCGCCGCCGGGGCGGCCACCCCGGGCGCGCGCACGGGCGACCGGGACAAGAGCTACGCGACGGACTTCTGACCCCCGTTTCCGCCGGCCGCCGCACCCGAAGGAGGCATGATGGCCGTACGCCGCCGCTCCTCGCGCTCCTCGCGCCCCGCACGTCCCTCGCGTCCGGAGCGCTTCGTGCCCGACTTCGACCCGGACTTCGGGGACCGGGCGCTGACCGAGGCGCGCCACGACATCGTCATCGGCCGCTGGCAGGGCGTACGGGACCTGCTCGCCGCCACCGGGGACGACTGGGCGCGCCGCACCCACCGCATCCGGCTCCTCTCGCACGCCGCCGCCGGCAGCTCCACCGTCGAGACCTGGCGGGGCGCCGAGCCCGGCAACCCGGACGCGGCCGTGCTGCGGGCCGCGACCGAGGTGGTGCGGGTCTTCGACGCGGCCATCGCGGCCGGCCGGGGCGCCGCCGTCGACCGGGGCCGGATCGACGCGGCCGTGGACGCCTGCCGGGGCGCGGCCGAGGCGGCGCCCGCCGACCCGATGCCGTGGGTGTCGCTCCTGTCGGTGGCCAGGCTGTACGAGGGCGGGGTGCCGCGCCGCGAACTGCGCCACTGGTTCGACGAGTTGCGGCGCCGCGACCCGTACAGCACCGAGGGGCACATCCAGGTGCTGCGGTACTGGTCGGCGCGGTGGCACGGCACGCACGGCAGCATGTACGACTTCGCCCGCGACGCGGCGGGCGTGGCGCCGCCCGGCTCCCCGCTGCCGGTCCTGGTGCAGGTGGCCCGGGTCGAGGAGTACCGCTACATCGCGGACGGGGCCCTGGGCCGGGGCCCGGTGCGCGGTTTCGACCAGCACTGGAAGCACGAGCTGGCGGTGACCGAGCTGCGCCGCACGCACGCCCGCTGGATCGGCGGCCGGGACCCGGCGCTCCCGGTGGCCCCCGAGGAGGTCGGCGACCTCAACTTCCTCGCGCACGCGGCCTGTTACGCGGGCCAGGTGGACATCGCGCGGGAGCTGCTGGGGATGCTGGGGCGGCGGGCGGCGTGGGTGCCGTGGGCGTACACCGGGGACCCGGAGGAGCAGTTCACCCGGTTCGTGGAGGGCCTGGGGGCGGAGTGCCCCCAGGCCCGGGGCTGAGACCGGTTCCGCCGTACGGCTCCGGTCAGACGCCGATGTCGCGCCCGTCCGTGCGCCAGACGGCGACGACGGAGGGACGGACGATCTTCCCGGGACCGTCGGGCCAGGTGGACGCGGGCTTCTCGACGGACGCCCCGTCGATCTCACCCGGGTGCTGCACGGCGACGAGCACGCGCCGGTCCTGGATGACCGGGCCGCAGGTCTCGGCGCCCTTCGGCACGGTCAGGAACTGCTTCAGCTCACCGCGCCGCTCGCCCTGCACGGCGACGCCGAACAGGCCGTCGTGCGAGCCGAGCTGGGCGCCGTCGGTGGAGATCCACAGGTTGCCGTGCGGGTCGAAGGCGACGTTGTCCGGGCAGGAGATCGGGGAGACCTTCTCCTTGGGGAAGCCGGCGAAGTAGGTCGCCGGGTCGTTCGGGTCGCCCGCGACGAGGAAGAGGCGCCAGGCGAAGCCGTCCGAGGCCGGGTCGTCCCAGTGCTCGGCCAGCTCCAGGACCTGCCCGTGCTTGTTGAGGTTGCGCGGGTTGGCCTCGTCCGCGCCCGCCTTACCGGCCTTGCCGCGGTCGGTGTTGTTGGTGAGCGCGACGTACACGCGGCCGGTGCGGGGGCTGGGCTCGACGTCCTCGGGGCGGTCCATCCTCGTGGCCCCGACCTTGTCGCCGGCGAGACGGGTGAAGACGTACACCTCCTCGGCGGTCATGCCGGGGACGTGCGAGACGTTCCCGGTGGCGAGCGGGATCCACACGCCGGAGCCGTCGAACTCGCCGTCGTTCGGGAGCTTGCCGGTGCCGTCGACCTCGGTGGCCGGGGAGTCGCCGGTCAGCTTGGCGACGTACAGCGTGCCCTCGTCGAGGAGGGTGAGGTTGTGCTCGCGGGCGGCCCGCGAGCTCCCCTTCTTCATCCGCTTCGAGGAGACGAACTTGTAGAAGTAGTCGAAGCGCTCGTCGTCGCCCATGTAGACGACCGGGCGCCCGTCGGCGGTGAGGCGGGGCTGCGCGGCCTCGTGCTTGAAGCGGCCGAGGGCGGTGCGCTTGCGGGGCGTGGAGTCGGGGTCGTACGGGTCGAGCTCGACCACCCAGCCGAAGCGGTGGACCTCGTTGGGCTCCTGCTCGAGGTCGAAGCGCCGGTCGAACCGCTCCCACTTGCGCTCGGTGGCGCCGGAGCCGACGCCGTAGCGCTTGTCGGTGGCGCTGGAGCCGTGGGCGAAGTACTGGTTGAAGTTCTCCTCGCCGTGGAGGGTGGTGCCCCACGGGGTGGTGCCGCCGGCGCAGTTGTTGAGCGTGCCGAGGACCGTGCGGCCGGTCGGGTCGGCGGAGGTCTTCAGCAGGTCGCTGCCCGCGGCGGGGCCGGTGACCCGGAACTCGCTGGTGGTGTGCAGGCGCCGGTTGAGGTGGTGGCGGGTGACCGGCGTCAGCCTGCCCGTACGGCGCTCCTCCTCGACCACGACGACGGACAGGCCGTGCGCGGCCCAGGCGATCTCGACCTGCTCGCGGGTCGGGTTCTCGGGGTCGTAGCCGCGGAACATCAGGACTTCGTCGGTGTACTCGTGGTTGGCGACGAGGACCTGGCGGCCGCGCTCCCCGGGCAGCGGCAGCAGGGAGAGGAAGTCGTTGTTGTAGCCGAACTGGCCGGCCTGGGCCTTCGCGGTCTGCTTCTCGGCATGGAAGGCCGGGGCGCCGCGCAGGATGGGCTCGCCCCAGCGGATGACCACGTTCTGGGAGTAGCCGGAGGGGACGGTGACCTTGTCGGCGGTGTTGGGCGCGACGGGGGCGAAGCGGAGGCCGCGGGCGCCGTCGGCCCTGCCGGGCTGGTGTCCGTGACCGCCGTGGGCGACGGCCTCCGGGGCCTCGCCGAGCACGGCGGCGCCGCCGACGGCGGAGGCGACGGTGACCACGGCGGCGGCGCGCAGGGCGGAACGGCGGGAGAGGACACCGGCTATGAGGTCGCCGGCGTACTCGTTGTCGCTGGTGTTGGGCACCTCGTGGAAGCAGGCGTCGCCGCAGCGGTAGCGGCAGGTGAGAGCGGAACGGCCGCCTCCGTGCGGGTTCGTGCTCAGGAGCGGCAGCAGTTTGCGCACTTCGTCCTCCTCCGGCGCAGCACTGCGCCGACATGGCGTCGGGATGTCTTCGGCGGTGACGCTAGGTGCGGGTCCCTGCACGGGGGCGGCCGGGGAATGAACGGCGCATGAATGCGGGACGACCGGGGGCGACCGGGGCACGGAGGTGGCGGGAAGTGGCCGCTAACCTTACGTATCCGCCCTGGCCAGGGATGAAAGTCCCGAAACGCCCAGTACGGACATTCACACTGCACCCCCACTCATGCGAAAGGGTTCGCCCATGGGTATTCGGAGCATGCTGCGCAAGGTGTTCGGCCGGGACCGCGAGGACTCCCCGGCAACCTCCGTCCCGCCCCAGTCGCGTGAGACGGCGGAGCCGGTGGCTTCGGTGGAGCCGGTGACCCCTCAGGAGGCCGCCGAGGCTCCGGGGGCTACGGCGGCTCCGGATGCTCCGCATGCTCCGGAGGAGGAGGCCCGCCGGGCGGCGGACGACCTGGTGGCGGCGTCCTTCGACAACCCGCAGGTCCCGAAGGCCCGGAAGGCGGAACCGGAACCGGTCGTCGTGGAGGAGCAGGAGCCGGAGCCGGAGCCCGAGCCCGAGCCGGTCGTCGTGGAGGAGCCCCCCGTCCTCTCGGCCGCGGCCGAGGCGGCGGAGCGGGACGCGGCGGCCGCGTCCGCCGCCTCCGTGGAGGTCTCCCTGCCGGAGGAGCGGACCGACGGGACCGGACCGGCCCCGGAGGTCGAGGCCGTCGAGATCTCCTACCCCGAGGACCGCACCGGACCGAAGACCTGCGACGTCCCGGCGGCACCGGAGCCCGGAACCGCCGAGAAGGCGCCGGTCGCGGAGGACGCTCCGGAGACCGGGCCGGAGGCCCCGGCCACCACCGAGGTCGACGCGGACGCTCCCGCGGAGCCGGAGGCGACCGCCACCACCGAGGCCGCTCCGGAGGAGCGGGCCGCGGTCGGTACCGACGAGCCCCGGGCGGACGCCCCCGTGGCCGCCGGGGCCGAGCCGGAGACCCGGGTCGAGGGGACCCCGGCCGACGACGACACCCCGGCGGAGCCGGCGACCGCCGAGGCCACCGCCCCGGAGGCCGAGCCCGCGCCCGCACAGGAGCCCGCGCCCGAGGCCACCGCGCCCGAGGCCGAAACCGCCCCCGCCCCGGAGGCGGCCGAGCCCGAGGCCACCGCCCCGGAGGCCGGCGCCGCCCTTGCGCCGCAGGCCGAAGCCGCCTCCGTGCAGGAGCCCGCGCCCGTCGCTGCCGCTGCCCCGGAAACCGGGCCCGCCGCCGCCACCCCGCAGGCCGGGCCCGAGGCCCCCGCCGCCGCCCCCGAACCGGAGGCGACCGCCCCCGTCCCCACCCCCGAGACCCCCGTGATCACCGTCCTGGAGCCCGAGGTTCCCGAAGGGGTCGCGGCCTCCGACGGCGTCGCCCCGGCGGCCGCCGGTCCCGCGCTCTCCCTCGCCGGGGTCAAGGCCGTCGCCCCGCACCTCGCGGACGCGTACAAGGCCGCCGGGGCCGTGCTGAAGAAGCAGGGGCTCACCGGGGCGCGGGCCGCCGTGTACCTGGTCGTCGACCGGTCCGGCTCGATGCGCGGGTACTTCAAGGACGGCTCCGTGCAGCGGCTCGCCGAGCAGACGGTGGCGCTCGCGGCGCACCTCGACGAGAACGCCGCCGTCACGGCCGTGTTCTTCTCCACGGACGTCGACGGCACCGCCGAGCTGACCCCCGCCACGCTCTCCCCCACCGGCATCGAGGAGATCAACGCGGGCCTCGGCCGCCTGGGCCGCACCCACTACCACCGCGCCGTGGAGGAGGTCCTCGCCCACCACGAGAAGACCGACCCCGCCCGCCCGGCCCTGGTCGTCTTCCAGACGGACGGCGCGCCGGACGCGAAGACGGCCGCCACGCAGGCGCTCGCCGGAGCGGCGGACCGCCCGCTGCACTGGCGGTTCGTGGCCTGGGGCGAGGAGGACAACAAGGCCTTCGACTACCTCAGGAAGCTCGGCGCGCCCCGTACCGCCGCGTACTTCCCGGGCGCGACCCCGGCCGGCACGGCGCACGCCGCCTTCTACCGGGGTCTGCTCGAAGGCCTGGAGCTGTAAGCCCTACGAGCGGCGGGTGACGGTGGCCGGCAGGGTCACCGTCACCACGAGCCCGCCGCCCTCCCCGGCGCCCCGCGCCACCGCCGTCGCGGTCCCGCCGTGGGCGGCGGCGATCGACCGGACGATGGAGAGGCCGAGCCCGGCGCCGGGCCCCGTCCGGTCGCGTCCGGCGCCCCGCCGGAAGGGCTCGAAGAGGCTTTCGACCTCGTCCGGGGGGACGACGGGCCCGGTGTTGACGACGGTCAGGACGCCCCCGTCGACCCGCACGTCCACGGTGCCCCCGGGCACGTTGTGGGCGACCGCGTTCGCCACGAGGTTCCGTACGAGCTGCCGGAGCAGCACCCGGCTCCCCCGTACGACACCGCTCTCCGCGACGGCCGCGTCCTCGTACTCCTCCGCGACGACCTCGGCGAAGGGCACGTCCTCGCGCTCCGCGAGCCCGCGCTCGCCGCGGGCGAGGAGGAGCAGGCCGTCGAGGAGGCGTTCGCTCTGCCGGTTGGTGTCGAGGAGGACCTGCCGGACCTCGCAGTCCTCGTCCAGGCCGACCTGGAGGGCCGCGCGCTGGGTGGCGAGCGGGGTGCGCAGCTCGTGGGAGGCGTTGGCGACGAACCGCCGCTGGCTGTCGAAGGCGGTCTCCAGGCGTCCGAGCAGCGCGTCGATCGTGTCGCCCAGCTCCTTCAGCTCGTCGTCGGGCCCGCGCACCGCGAGCCGCCCGCCCAGGTCCCGCTCGGAGAGGCGCCGCGCGCGGGCGGTCATCTCGTGGACGGGCCGCAGCACGCGCCCCGCCGTCCACCAGCCCACGACGACGGCGCCGCAGGCGATGACGAGCAGGGCCAGGCAGGACCACATCAGCATCTGCTCGTTCGCGGCCCGGCCGACGTCGTCCCCGATCCGGTACGCCTCGACCACGGCGACCTCGCCGGCCCGCGCCACGATCGCCTCCTTCTCCCCGTCCGTACCGGCCCTGACCAGCAGGTTCACCACGAGCAGCAGCAGCGCGCCGAGGACCAGGAAGACCCCTCCGTACACGAGGGCGATCCGGGTCCGGATGGTCGATCCGGCCCCGAGGTATCCGGTACCGGAAGGGCTCACAGCACGTACCCCACGCCCTGCACGGTCCGGATCGGCCCCGGCTCCCCCAGCTTGGCCCGCAGCTTGCTCATGCAGACGCGCACCGCCCCGGTGAAGGGGTCGGCGTGGGCGTCCCAGGCGCGTTCGAGCAGTTCCTCGGCGGAGACGGCGGCGCCGTCGGCCTCCAGGAGGATCTGGAGGACGGAGAACTCCTTCGGGGAGAGGCCGAGGTCGCGCCCGTCGCGGACGGCGGTCCGCCGGACGGTGTCCATCCGCAGCCCGCCCCGTTCGAGGAGCGGCGGCAGGGGCCGGGCGGAACGGCGGCGCAGGGCGCGGACGCGGGAGACCAGCTCGGGGAACTCGAAGGGCTTGCCGAGGTAGTCGTCGGCGCCGAGGTCGAGCCCTTCGACCCGGTCCTCGACGGCCGTGGCGGCGGTCAGCATCAGGATGCGGGTGCGGGAGCCGCCGGCGACGAGCCGGCGGGCGACCTCGTCGCCGTGGACCCGGGGCAGGTCGCGGTCGAGGACGAGCACGTCGTACGCGTGCAGGGCCAGCCGCTCCAGGGCGTCCTCGCCGTCGTGGACGGCGTCGACGGCGAATCCGGCCCGCCGAAGGCCGGTGGCGACGAGCCCGGCGAGGACCCGCTCGTCCTCCGCTACCAGTACGCGCATGCCCCCATCCTCTCCGGGCCGCGCCGCCGCCCCTCCCCCGGGGTTCAGGGATGTGAGTGGATCTTCGGCGGGCCGTTAGGATTTCGACCATGGCGGCCACTGGATCCGAGAAGCAGGGGGCGAAGGCGTGAAGAGTTTCTACGTATCGACCCCCATTTACTACGTCAACGACGCTCCTCACCTGGGCCACGCCTACACGACCGTCGCAGGCGACGTGCTCACGCGCTGGCACCGTCAGCGCGGCGAGAAGGTGTGGTACCTCACCGGCACGGACGAGCACGGTCAGAAGATCATGCGCACGGCCGAGGCGAACGACGTCACGCCGCAGGCCTGGTGCGACAAGCTCGTGGAAGAGGCGTGGAAGCCCCTCTGGGAGCACCTGAACATCGCGAACGACGACTTCATCCGCACCACCCAGAAGCGTCACACCGACCGCGTCCAGGAGTTCGTGCAGGACCTGTACGACAAGGACGAGATCTACAAGGGCGGGTACGAGGGCCCGTACTGCGTGGGCTGCGAGGAGTTCAAGCTCCCCGGCGACCTCGTCGAGGCGGAGGACGGCACCAAGCTGTGCCCCGTCCACAAGAGGCCGGTGGAGATCCTCAAGGAGGAGAACTACTTCTTCAAGCTGAGCGCGTACGGCCCGAAGCTCCTGGAGTTCTACGAGGCGAACCCGGGCTTCATCCAGCCGGAGTCGGCCCGCAACGAGGTCGTGAACTTCGTCAAGCAGGGCCTGGACGACCTCTCCATCTCGCGCTCGACGTTCGACTGGGGCATCCCGGTGCCGTGGGACGAGAAGCACGTCATCTACGTGTGGATCGACGCGCTCCTGAACTACGCGACGGCCGTCGGATACAACGAGAACCCGGCGAAGTTCGAGGAGACGTTCCCGGCGGACGTGCACCTGATCGGCAAGGACATCCTGCGGTTCCACGCGGTGATCTGGCCGGCGATGCTGATGGCGCAGGGCCTGCCGGTCCCGGGCCGGGTGGCGGCCAACGGCTGGCTGATGGTCGGCGGCGAGAAGATGTCGAAGTCGAACCTGACCGGCATCAAGCCGCAGGACCTGACCTCGCACTTCGGCGTGGACGCCTACCGCTGGTACTTCCTGCGGGCGATCGCGTTCGGCCAGGACGGCTCGTTCTCGTGGGAGGACTTCACCGCCCGCTACACCAGCGAGCTGGCGAACGACTACGGCAACCTCGCCTCGCGCGTGGCCGCGATGGTCGGCAAGTACTTCGGCGGCGAGCTGCCCGCGTCGGCGGCCGACGGCGACGCGGAGAAGGCCGTGCACGAGGGCCTGGCGAAGGCCGTGGCCGTCGCCGACGCGAAGATCGGCGAGGAGCTGGACTTCCAGGCCGGCATCCTGGCGATCTTCGACTTCGTGAAGCAGGTCAACGGCTACATCACGGAGCAGGAGCCGTGGAAGGTCGCGAAGGACGAGTCGGAGGAGGGCCGCGCCCGCCTCGCGACGATCCTCTACACGGCCGCCGAGTCCCTGCGCGCGGTCGCGGTCCTGCTGAACCCGGTCATGCCGGAGACCTCGCAGGCGCTCTGGGACTCCCTGGGCGCCGGGGCGTCGCTGGGCGCCCTGGCCGACCAGCCGGTCCAGGACGCGGCCGCGTGGGGGCAGCTCCCGGCCGGAGCGACGGTGACGAAGGGCGCGGTGCTGTTCCCGCGTCTGGAGGAGCCGAAGAAGGACTGACGGCCCGCGCGACACGGCGAAGGCCGCCGCCCCCGTACGCGGGGGTGGCGGCCTTCGCCGTACCGGGAGGACCGGGAGGCCGGACCGGAGGGCCCGACCGGACGGCCGGACCGGGAGGCCGGACCGCAGCCGCGGCCGCGGCCCCCGTCAGAGCTCGTCGAGGAGGCTCGTCACGGAGCCGTTCTCGAAGATCTCCCGGATCGCGTGGGCGATCAGCGGCGCCACGGACAGCACCTCGACCTTGTCCAGGTCCGTCGCCGCCGCCGTCGGCAGCGTGTCGGTGAACACGAACCGGCTGACCCGCGAGTTCTTCAGCCGGTCCACGGCCGGCCCGGACAGGATGCCGTGCGTGGCCGCCACGATGACGTCCTCGGCGCCGTTCGCGTACAGCGCGTCCGCCGCCGCGCAGATCGTGCCCGCCGTGTCGACCATGTCGTCCACCAGGACGCACACCCGGCCCGCGACGTCCCCGACCACCTCGTGGACGCTGACCTGGTGGGCGACGTCCTTGTCCCGCTTCTTGTGGACGATCGCCAGGGGCGCGCCCAGCCGGTCGCACCAGCGGTCGGCGACCCGCACCCGGCCCGCGTCCGGGGACACCACGGTCAGCCGCTCGCGGTGGCCCAGACCGGCGATGTGGTCGGCCAGCGTGGGCAGCGCGAAGAGGTGGTCCACCGGGCCGTCGAAGAAGCCGACGATCTGGTCGGTGTGCAGGTCGATCGCCATGACCCGGTCCGCGCCCGCCGCGGCCAGCAGGTCCGCGAGGAGCTTGGCCGAGATCGGCTCGCGGCCCTTGTGCTTCTTGTCCTGGCGCGAGTAGCCGTAGAACGGCGCCACGACGGTGACGCTCCGGGCGGAGGCCCGCTTCAGCGCGTCGATCATGATCAGCTGCTCCATGATCCACGTGTTGATCGGCGCCGTGTGGGACTGCACGACGAAGCAGTCCGCGCCGCGCACCGACTCCTCGAAGCGGACGTAGATCTCCCCGTTGGCGAAGTCCCGGGCGGTGGTGGGCACCAAGGTGGTGCCCAGCTCCGCGGCGATCCGCTCGGCGAGCGCGGGGTGCGCGCGCCCGGAGAACAGCAGCAGCTGGCGCTCGTCCCGGGCCGCGGGGCGGGCGGGGCGGGAGGTGCGGACGGACCCGCTCACCGGCCGAGGACCGGGTAGTCGGTGTAGCCGCGGTGGTCACCGCCGTAGTACGTCGTCTCGTCGGGCGCCGTGAAGGGGCCGCCGGCCCGGACGCGGGCGGGCAGGTCCGGGTTGGCCAGGAACAGGGCGCCGAGCGAGACGGCGTCGGCCAGGCCCTCGTCCAGGATCTCCTGGGCCGCCTCGACCGAGGCCGGGAAGGCGTCCGGCGCGGCGTGCGGGTTCACCACCAGGTTGCCCCGCCACAGCTCGCGGACGGCCCGGGTGACCGGACGCGTCACGATCTCGCAGACCTCCAGGAAGGCCAGCTCGGGCAGGGCCGGCACCAGCGCCGCGTACAGGGCGTCGGTGTCGCCCTCCACGATGTCGTTGTAGGGGTTGCCGGGCGAGAGGCGCACGCTGGTGCGCTCGTTGCCGATGGCCGCGGCGACCGCCTCGGTGACCTCGACGGTGAACCGGATGCGGTTCGCGAGCGAGCCGCCGTAGGCGTCGGTGCGGTGGTTGGTGTTCCCGGCGAGGAACTGGTGCAGCAGGAAGCCGTTGCCGGCGTGGACCTGGACCCCGTCGAACCCGGCCTCCACGGCGTTGCGGGCGGCGTCCGCGAAGTCCCGTACGGTGGCGGCGATCTCGTCCGTCGTCAGCTCGTGCGGGACCGGGTAGTCCTGCATGCCGTCCGGGGTGAAGCACTGCCCGGCGGCGGCGATCGCCGAGGGGGCGACGGACCGGTGGGCGCTGTCGTAGAGCGACGGGTGGCCGATGCGGCCCGAGTGCATCAGCTGGACGACGATCCGGCCGCCCTTCTCGTGGACGGCGTCGGTGACCGTGCGCCAGGCGCGCACCTGCTCCGGGTGGTGCAGGCCGGGGGTGTTCAGGAAGCCCTGCCCGACCTGGGAGGGCTGGGTGCCCTCGGTGATGATGAGGCCGGCGGAGGCGCGCTGGGCGTAGTACTCGGCCATCAGCTCGGTGGCGCCGCCGCACGGCTTGGCCCGGTTGCGGGTCATGGGCGCCATCACGAGCCGGTTGGCGAGCGGGATCTTGCCGAAGGTGGCGGAGTCGAACAGCGAGGTCATCGTCTTCCTTTGGTCGTGACGGGGAGCGTGGTGGGGGTGGTCAGGACTGCTCGGCCCGGTGGCGGGCGTGGGCGGCGGCGAGCCGGCCGCCGACCTCCGCGGTGGAGATCAGGACGGCCATGTTGGCCTGCGCGGTGCGGCCGCCGGTGGCCCGGTCGACCGCGTGCATCAGGTACTTGGTCAGGCCCTGGCCGGTGACGCCGTCCCGCTCGGCCTGGACGAGCGCGTCGCGGATGGCGGCCTCGGCCTCGTCGGAGTCGACGGCGTCCTCGTCCCGGGGCGGGGTGGTGACGACCACGCCGCCGGGGTGGCCGGTGGCCCAGTGGAGGTCCACGATCCGGGCCAGCAGGTCCTCGTCGTCCACGCGGTGCGGGGCGCGGACGCCGCTGGAGGCGCAGTAGAACGCGGGGAAGTCGTCGGAGCCGTGCGCGATCACCGGGACGCACTGCGTCTCCAGGTACTCCATGGTGAGCTTCAGGTCGAGGATCATCTTGGCGCCCGCGCAGACGACGGCGACCTTGGAGCGGGTGAGCTGGATCAGGTCGGAGGAGACGTCCATCGTGGTCTCGGCGCCCCGGTGCACCCCGCCGAGCCCGGCGGAGGAGAAGAACGGGATGCCGGCCAGCTCGGCGGCCACCAGCGAGGAGGCGACGGTGGTCGCGCCGCGCCCGCCCCGGGCCAGGACCACGGGCAGGTCGCGGCTGGAGACCTTGGGGATGCCTGACTCGGAGGCGAACCGCTCGATGTCCCGCTCGGTCATGCCGACCCGGACGGCGCCGTCCTCGATGCAGATGGTCGCGGGCACGGAGCCGCCCTTGCGGACGGCGGCCTCGACCCGGTGGGCCGTCTCGGCGTTGTGCGGGTACTTCAGGCCGTGCGTGATGACGTTGGACTCCAGGGCGACGACCGGCCGGCCCTCGTCCAGGGCCTGGCGGACCTCGTCGGAGTAGACGATCGGGATGCGGCTGCTCATCGGTCTCCTTCTGCGGGGAGGGGCTGGGAGTAGTTCGGCTGCTTCCACAGCAGGGAGGACTTCGCCTCGATCTCCGGTACGTGCACGGCCTCGGTCCAGCGGGACGGCTCGACGGGCTCCACGGCGATCGAGACCGCGCCGGGCTCCACCCGGAAGATCCGGGTGACCTCGGCGGTCAACCGCTCGACCAGGTCGGCCCGTTCGGCCTCGGTGAAGCCGCGGGGGAAGTGCTTGATGTTCACGTGCGGCACGGCCGCGCTCCTTCTCCGGTTCGTCCGGTACGGGCCCTGGTCCCGGGGCGGGGCGCCCCGCCCCGGGACCAGGGGGTCTGCTAGCTGCGGGTGGTGCGCCGGATGCCGGCGACGAGTTCGCCCACCCCGTGCTCCTTGAGCACGTCGTAGTGGTCGCCCGCGAGGTCGACGACGACCGGCGGCTCGGCCGAGTAGCCGGAGCTGGACTCCAGGAAGGAGTAGTCGTCGCCGCGCGCCTTGAAGATGGTCACCGGCGCCTCGATCCGGCGCTCCCTGAGTTCGCCGAAGCTGTACTCGAACTCGTAGGTCTCGGCGACGATCCGGGTGATGCGGCGGATCGTCCCCGTGTCGAGGGCGGGCAGCCGGTCGTGGACGAACGCCACGAAGGATTCCTCGTCGGTCACGCGCCGCAGGCAGTCCTCGATCACGGGTCCGTGGGCGGTGCCCATGAACACCGAGCACAGGATGGTGGTGTACGCCGGGTTGGCGAAGGACGCCTCCCGGCCCCACCGGTGTCCGTCCTGCTCGCGCACCTTCGGGTTGCCGGGGCAGATGAGCAGCAGGCGCTCGACCTCCGCGCCGGCCTGCTCCAGCTGCCAGGCCGCCTCGAAGGCCACCCGCGCGCCGAAGGAGTAGCCCCACAGGGTGTACGGGCCGGAGGGCTGGACGCGGCGGATCTCCGCCACGTCGGCCATGGCCATGTCCCTGATGGAGGCGTACGGCGTCTCGCCGGGGTTGATGCCGTACGCCTGGACGCCGGTGACGGGCCGGCCCAGTTCCACGTCCCGCGCGAGCAGCCGCAGGTTCATCGGGTAGCCGCCCAGGCCGGGCCAGCAGAAGACGGGGCTGCCGCTGCCGCCGGTGTGCAGCGGCACCAGGCGCGAGCCGCTGCCGCCGGAGCCGGTGTCGACGCGGGCGGCCAGGTCCGCCAGCTTCGGGGTCTCGAAGAGGACCTGGAGCGGCAGGTCGATCCCGAACTCCCGTCTGAGCTTGTTGACCAGGGCGACGGCGTGCAGGGAGTTGCCGCCCGAGGCGAAGAACTCGTCCTGGGTGGAGACGTCCTCGTACTTCAGCATCCGGCCCCACTCGGCGGCCAGCCACCGCTCGGTGGCCGTGGCCGGGGCGACGTACTCGGCCGCGGCCCGGTTCGCGACGACCTCCGGGAGCGCCGCGGTGGCCTTGGCGTCGATCTTCCCGTTGGCGGTCAGCGGCAGTTCGTTCACCACCACGACGCGGGCGGGGATCATGTAGTCCGGCAGGAACCGCGCCAGGTCGTCGCGGATCATCTCCGCCGGACCCCGGGTGTGCACGGCGTCCTCGTTCATGCCCTGGTGGGCGGCCTGCTCCTCGCTGATCCGCCCGCCGACGAAGAAGTACGAGGCGGGGGCGTCCGGCAGCCCGGCGGCGGCCAGCAGGTCGTCGAGGCGCCGGGCGGCGGGCAGCGGGTTGCCGCTCTTGGACGAGTAGCCGGAGGACATGAAGCCCAGGCCCGGGGCGCGCTGGAGGCGGTGCAGCAGCGTGCCGAGCACGATGTAGTGCCGCCAGTCGTCGGTGCTGCGGGAGACCGCGCTGATGCCGAAGGAGGCCCGGTCGTACACCTCCTGGTTGATGGCGATGACGTGGCGGCGCTCCACCACGTCCGTGCCGAGCCGCCGGAGCGCGCCGTCCCGGTGCAGGTAGAGCCCCTCGGGCAGCCCCTCCACCCGGTCCGCGTGCGTCTGGACGAGGAGGTCGACCTCGTCGGGGCGGGCGCGGCCGTGCTCCTCGGTGATCGCGAAGGCCCCCAGGTAGAGGTCGTCCTCGGCGCCGTCGAGCCGGTCCCGGAAGGCGGGGTCGAGCCCGGCCGGGTCGATGGTCAGACCGTACGGGGGCAGCACCTCCTCGAAGACGCCGACCATGTGGCCGGCCTCGAACTCCAGGACCTCCGCGATGTTGTTCTTGTAGACGGGCTCGATGGCCTGCCGGCGGCCCAGGAAGTGCACCTTCAGGGTCGGCCCCGCCAGGTCCGCGGACGCGTCGCCGATCCGGACCAGGGTGTGGTCGACGGGATGGTGGTAGTAGACGCCGGACAGTCCGCACAGGTCGTGCGCCTCGACGTACAGCTGGGTCGCGTAGAGGGCGCCGGGCGAGGCGTACGCGTACTTGGGGAGCAGTCGCTCCTCGCTGTGGAACGGGCCGAACCGGCGCAGGATGCGGCCGAGTCCGTCCAGGGTCAGCTCGGTGAGCGGCCGCGGTTCGGCGGCGCGGCGGGGGCGCCGGGCGAGCAGGCCGAGGAGGTCGTCGGCGGTGACCCGCCCGCCCTCGTAGAACCGGTAGGTCTTGCGGGCGAACGCCTCCCGGCGCTGCTCGGCGGTGGCCTCGCGGCCGGGCAGCGGGACGGCCGGGCGTCCCGCCAGCTCGGCGGGGGTGCGCAGGCCCGGGTTGGCGAGCTGGGCCTTCACCTGGAGCTTGGACGCCTTGGACTGGTGGTGGCCGGCGTCGTCCCGGCCCTGGTCCATCACGGCGGCGGTGCGCTCGTTGAGCTCGACGGCCGCGAGGAGGTCCTTGCCGCCGGTGCGGGGGTTGTCGGTGACCACTGCGGCGGCGCGGCGCACCCAGGTGTGCTCCTCGACGCGGGACGCCACCTCCTCCAGTTCGACGCGGTAGCCGCGCAGCTTGACCTGGTTGTCGGTGCGTCCGGTGAACTGGATCGAGCCGTCCGGGTTCCACTGGCACAGGTCGCCGCTGCGGTACAGCCGCTCCGTCGGGTTGAACGGGGAGGGCAGGAAGCGCTGGGCGGTCGCCTCGGGGAGGCCGATGTAGCCGCGGGCGACCTGGACCCCGCCGAGGAACAGCTCACCGCTCTCGCCGATGTCGACCGGCTGCATGTTGTCGTCGAGGATGTAGCAGGTGACGTTGTCGGCCGGTACGCCGATGGGCAGGATGCCGGACGGCGCGGCGTCCAGGGTCTCCGGGTCCACCCAGTGCGAGGTGGCGTTGATGGTGGTCTCGGTCGGCCCGTACAGGTTGACCAGGGACACGTCCGGCAGGGCCGCGCACAGGTCGGCGGCGAGCTTGCGGGTGAGGGCCTCGCCGCCGGAGAAGAGCCGGGTCAGCGAGGTGCACGTCTCGAACTCCTGGGTGTCCAGGAGGGCTTGGAACAGGGTGGGCACGGCCTGGAGCGCGGTCACCTGGTGCTCGCGGATCATGCCGATGATCGCCTGCGGGTCCCGGAAGATGCCCGGGACGCCCATCACGACGCGGGCGCCGACGGCCGGGGCGAGGATCTCCCACTGGGCGGCGTCGAAGCTCATCGGCGTCTTCTGCAGGATCGAGACGCCCGGCCCGAGGTGTCCGCAGTTGGCCAGCCAGCGTAACTGGGAGACGACGCTGCGCTGTTCGATCATCACGCCCTTGGGGTTGCCGGTGCTGCCCGAGGTGTAGATGACGTACGCGAGGTCGTCGGCGTGCGTCTCGGGGCGCGGGGGCGCGGCGAGGGGCGTGCCCGGGGCCTCCGCGGCCTCGGCGTCCTGCCGGGTGACGACGGTGGTGCCGGCCGGGGCGAGGCGCCGTACGCGCTCGCGCAGGTGCGGCTGGGTGACGATCACGCGGACGCCCGCGTTCTCGACCATGTACCTCAGGCGTGCTTCCGGGTAGTCCGGGGAGAGCGGGAGGTAGGCGGCGCCCGCCCCGAGGATGCCCCACGCGCCGGTCATCAGGTCGGCGGAGGGCTCGGTGTAGAGGCCGACGCACGTGTCGGGGGTGACCCCCAGGGCGGTCAGGTGGGCGCCGAGCCGGTCGGACTCGGTCTGCAGCCCGCGGAAGGTGAGGTCGCCGTCCGCGGTGGTGACGGCGATGTCGTCGGGGCACAGCCGGACCTGCTGGGCGAGCAGGCTGTGCAGCGAGGTGTGCTTGCGGTGCACGCCGGTTATCGGCGCACGGGTGTTCATGCGGTGATCCCCCTGATGACGTGAGTGGTGCTCAGATCCGGCTGGTCGCGCGTACGGGCGGGGCCGGTTCGGGCTTCTCGCTCCGGTTGCGCGGCTGGGCGAGGACGACGGCCGCGACGACGGCCGCGGCGCCGAGGAGCTGGAGCGGGCGCAGGCTCTGGTCGAGGAAGAGGTAGCCGAGGACGGTGGCGCACAGCGGCGAGGCGAACGACAGGAACGAGGCCGCGAGCGCGGGGAGTTTGGACAGTCCGCGGAACCACAGGACGTAGGCGAGGAGCGCGCCGATGACGCTGAGGTAGAGGAAGCCGCCGACGTTGCCCCAGGTGAGGTGGTCCGGCATGTCCTCGCCGACCAGGGTGATCGGCAGCAGGACCAGGCCGCCGACGGTGAGCTGCCAGCCCGTGAAGGTCAGCAGGCTGACGCCGTCGGGGCGCCCCCACTTCTTGGTGAGCACGATGCCGGAGGCCATGCACAGGGCGCCGAGGAGTCCGGCGACGACGCCGACGGCGTCCAGGCCGGCGTGCGGTTGCAGCACGAGGAGGGCCACGCCCGCGGCGGCGAGGAGGCAGGAGCCGACGTGGATCGGCCGGATGCGGTCCTGCAGGAGCAGGGCGCCGAGCAGCAGCACGATCATCGGCTGCACGGACATGACCAGGGCGGCGACCCCGCCGGGCAGGTGGTACGCGGCGAGGAACAGGAAGTAGAAGAACGCGCCGATGTTCAGGACGCCGAGGACCACGGCCCGCCACCACCAGCCGCCCCGGGGCAGCGTCCGCGTGATCAGCAGCAGGATGAGCCCGGCGGGCAGGGCGCGCACCGTGGAGGCCAGCAGCGGGCGGTCGGGCGGCAGGAACTCGGTGGTGATCAGGTAGGTGGAGCCCCAGACGGCGGGGGCGAGCGCGGTGAGCGCGGAGGTACGGGCGATCTTCTGGCCGCTCACGCGGTGGCTCCGGAGTCGGTGGTGCCGAAGAAGCGGTCGCCGAAGTCGCCGATGCCCGGGATCATGAACGCGTGCTCGTTGAGGCGTTCCTCGACGGCGCTGGTGACGACCTTCACGCGCGGCCGCTCGGTGGCGACGCGGTCCAGGCCCTCGGGCGAGGAGATGAAGGTGGTCAGCACGATGTTCTCCTCGCGCACGCCGGCGTCCAGGAGGACGTCGATCGCGGCGAGCGCCGATCCGCCGGTGGCCAGCATCGGTTCGAGGAGCAGGACGTGCCGCTGGGCGATGTCGGCGGGCAGGTGCTTGTAGTACAGGTGCGGGAGCTTGGTCTGCTTGTCCCGCTGGATGAGGATCTTGCCGATGCGGATGCCGGGGTGGATGTCCCGCAGTTCGCTCTCCATCGCCTCGCCGGCCCGGATGACGGGCACCGCGCAGATCTTCGTGGTGAAGGCGAGTCCGTGGTAGGTGGCGCCGACCGGGGTGGTGACGTCCTTCTTGGTGAACGGCAGGAGGTCCAGGCCGGCTTCGAGGAGCAGGCGGATGACGCGCCGCGAGTAGAAGACGAAGTCCTCGCGGCTGCAGTGCCGGTCCCGGATGATCGTGTGGATGGCGCGGAGCTGGTCGGTCTGCGGCAGCAGGTGCACAGGGTGGCCCGTGGTCACGGCTGGTTCCTTCGAGGTCGAGGGGAACGCGGTACGGGAGGGTGGCGGTCGGCGGTCCTCCGGGGCCCGGGTGTCCGGGCGTCCGGGGTGTCCGGGCGTCCCGGATGCCCGGACGTCCGGGGTGTTCGGGCATCCGGGACGTCCGGGGCGTCCGGGCCGCCGCGGCCGGGATGCGGCGCGGGGCCGGGACGCCGGGCGGATCCGGGCCCGGCGGGCGGGACCGGCGCCGCCCGGCGGGACCGGCGCCGTCCGGCCCGGGGCAGGGGTCGGTGACCCCGGTGTCGGTGCCGGGGTGCCGGGCCGACGGGGGAGGACGGCGACGCGCCGGGGCACCCCCGCGCGGACGCGGGGGCGGGGCGGGAACGGGTGGGCGTACGGAGGAGTCGGCGTACGGAGGAGTCGGCGGCACGCGGCGGGCGCGCGGCGTGCCGGACCGGCCCGGGAGGGCGGCTCCGGTGGCGCCTCCGACGGGGCCTGTGACGGACCTGCGACGGCCCTACGACAGACCTACGGCGGTCCTGCGACGAACCCGCAGCGGTCCTGCGACGGGACCTTCGGTCAGCCGATCGCGTCGAAGGCGCGGCGCGCCTCGGCGACGAACGTGGCGACCTTGGCGCGGTCCTTGCGCCCGTCGGGGCCCTCCAGACCGGTGTGCGCGTCCACGGCGGCCGGCTTCACGGCGACGATCGCGTCGTACACGTTCTCCGGGTTGAGACCGCCGGCCATCATCAGCGGCTTGGGCGAGCGGCGGACGAGCTCGGCGGAGACGTTCCAGTCGTGGGTGAGGCCGGTGGCGCCCTTGGCACCGGTCTTCGGGTCGAACGTGTCGGTGATGTACATGTCGACGAAGGGGTGCGTCTCGTCGACGAGGCGCAGCAGCTCCTCGGCGTTGTCCTCCTTGACGACCAGCGACTTGAGGACGAACAGGTCGGGCCGCAGCTCCTTCAGGAGCCGGAGCTGCTCCGTCTCCACGTCGCCGTGCAGCTGCACCGCGATGACGCCGAGCTCGGTGCAGAACTCGCTGACCTCGGTCGCGTCGGTGAGGTAGCTGATGAGGACGCCCGCGTGCGGGCTCTGGAGCCCCTTGATGATGTTGGCGGCGTCCTGCTCGGCTATGTCGTCCTTGCCGGACGGCAGCCGGAGGGCGAATCCGAGCCAGTCGGCGCCCTCGCCGATGATCATGTCGGCTTCCGCCGCGTCGATGACGCCGGCGACCTGAACGAGCTTGTTGACAGTGGTCACGTGGACCGTCCCCCTGATTGATGCGGTTTCTACGCCCGTCCCCCACGGATGCGGGCGGTGGTGCGACGTGGCCTCAGCGGCCGTACGTCTCGCCGAACCGGGTCAGCGACGGATCGCGGCGCCCGGGATGGCGTCGGGTCTCGGCCGGGTGGCCGAGCGGTACGAGCAGGGCGATGTGCAGGTCGTCGCGGCCCTCGATCCCGATGGCCTTCTTGACCAGGTCCTCGTCCCAGCCGTTCATCGGGCTGGTGGCGAGGCCCGCGGCCTCGGCGGCGATCATCAGGAAGGAGGCGGCGATCATGGCGTCCTTGACCGCGTACTCCCGCGCCAGGCCCCGGTCGCGCAGGTCCTCGTGGAAGAGGCGCACCGACTCGGGCAGGCCCGCGTCGAACTCCTCGGTCCAGGCGCCGAGCCGGGACGCCGTCGCGCGGACCTCGTCGAGGTTCTCGCGCCAGGCTCCGGACTCGGCCACGAAGACCAGCGTCACGGGCGCCTCCTGAGGGTGCGGCTGCCCGCCGGTGGCCTCGGTGAGCGCCCTGCGCCCCTCCTCGCCGGAGACGATCACGACCGAGCGGGCCTGCAGGTTGTAGCTGGAGGGCGCCTCCATCGCGAGGTCGACCAGTTCGTGCACCAGTGCCAGGGGTACCGGATCGGGCCGGTAGTGGCGGATGCTGCGGCGCGCACGGATGACCCGGGACACCGTTGCACGATCGGTCTCCGTCGGCTGCACGAGCACTGCCCCTCTCCCCCTTGCTTCGACATCAAACTGTCCGGCATCGAGAAACTATGGCGTGAACTACACTCATGTCAAACAATTTGGTCTCTAACTAACATCGACCGATTCGTGAAGAGGAGGTGGACAGATGCGTGACGCCGTGGACGACTTCCTCGACCAGTGGGCTGTCCAGCGCACCGACCTGGACCTGGACGCGATGGGTGCCGTCGGCCGCATCCTGCGGCTGTCGCGGCTGGTCAACACGCATCTGAAGGACTACTTCGCGCACCACGGCCTGGAGACGTGGGAGTTCGACGTGCTCGCCACCCTGCGCCGCAGCGGCAGGCCCCTGACGGCCAAGTCGCTGGCCGACAGCGTCATGATCAGCTCGGCCGCGCTCACCAACCGCGTCGACCGCCTGGTCACACGCGGACTCGTCGCCCGCGAGTCGGTGCCCGGCGACCGCCGCAGCCTCCACGTCACGCTCACCGAGGCGGGACGGGAACTCGTCGACGTCACCGTGGAGGGCCACGTCCGGAACCAGCGGAAGCTCCTCTCGGCCCTGGACGAGACCGACCGCGAGGAGTTCACCCGCATGCTGCGCACCCTGCTGATCTCCCTCGGGGACACCCACTGACCGGCGCCACCGCGGCCACGGCCGCCATCGCCGGAGAGGAGCGGACGTGCCACGGGAACCGTTCGTGACCCCCGAACCGCGCGCCTTCACGGAGTCGCTGGGCGTCGAGCCGGTGGAGACCGAGGAGGGCGTCCTGGAACTGGACCTCACGGAGGTCACGGGGGAGCCGCTGCGCCTGGACTTCAGTCCCCTGGGCGGATCGGTCCGCCTGCGCCGGGACGGCCTCGACCTCCACCGGGAGGGCGCGACGCACCTCCGGATCGTGGAGGCACCGGGCAGGACGGCCCTGTCCGTGGACTTCGCGACGGGCACGACGACGGGCACCCTGCGGATCGAGGTCTTCCCACGGGTGGCGGTCAGGGACGAGTTGCTGCTCTCCTGACGCCGTGGACGCAGATGCTCTTGTGGCCCCGATCCCGGCCGGCCCCCGCCTGAACCCGTCCCTGTGGCTGCGCCTGACGGCGGGTTGCAGGGCGGTCGGAGCGACCGAGCTGCTGTACGAGCCGGAGGGAACGCCCCCGTCGAGGCTCCCGCTCACCCCGCCGCCCCCCGAGGACATCCACCCGCCCTGCGTCCTCCGCACACCGGACGGACAGGGGGTCGTCCGCTTCCCGGCCCCGGGGTACGCCCTGATCGGCGGGACGGCGCGGTTCATGGCGGCGGCGGTGGCCGAGGGCACGGACGAGGCCCGCGCCCGCTTCGCCCGCCACGCCCGCAGGCACCCGGACCCCGCCCTGACCACGGTGGCGACGGCCCACCCACCCGGGCACCGCGCCTGGTCCGCCCCGTCCGCCGTCGCTCCGGACAGCGCGGCAGCACGACAACTCCGCCTCCTGGCCGACTTCACGTCCGGAAGGATCACGGCACCGGCCTTCGCCCTGGCCTGGCACCCGGCCCGCAGGGCCTCACGGGCAAACGGCGAACGTCTCCGATCCCCCCTGTCCGACCTCTTCGACGGGGTCTTCGTGCTCCTGGAGGACTACACCCACGACCCGTCCCTGCGGGAGCCGGGCGACCTGTCGGACACGGAACTCCTCACGGCGGTGAAGGCCCTCGCACGAGGATGAGGACGGTCGCGGCGGGGGCCGTGCAGACCAGAGGGAAGGGCACGTGCCCGTACGCCGGGCAAGCTCGCCGATCGAGCGGAGCGTGTCACCGTCATGCCCCCGCCTTCGCGTCTCCGCCTGCCGGAGACGCAAGCCCATCACCCGCCGGGCGGTCGGGACGCCCTCGAAGCGACCTGCCGCCGGGGACCGTCCACCGGAGCCGGGCAGGTGCGGGAGCCGCACGGCGGCGGGGCGAAGGGAGAATGCGTAAGACCGACGAGGGGGGATCCCATGGACGTGCCGGAAGCGGGCCGGCTCCAGATGTACCACGCGTTCGATCACGGCCCCGACGGCGGCGTCTGCGTCGTCCGCTGCGTCGGGGGGCGGCCCCGGGTCGGGCAGTTCTTCGCCGCGAAGGGCCTGACGGGGACGCTGAGGCTGGACCGGATCGAGCAGTACGACGTCCCCGTCACGTCCCTCGTCCCGCCCCACAGCGCCAAGGTCCACCTCTCCGGCGGCCCGCTCGTCCGACTCCGCTACGGGGACGTGCTCGTGTCCGTCCCGGGGCCGGGCGGCACCGCCGCCCTCCCCGTACGGGTGGCCCCCGACTGGCGCGGGAGGCTCGAAGCCTGCGGGCTCCGGCTGCTCGGCCACGGCGACGCACCCGACGGCTTCCCCGCGCCGCTGCGGGCCCCCTACGCCGACCGCGCGCATCCGGACCGCCCCTCCGCCCCGGTCCGTTCCGACGCGGAGCTGGACCGCCGGTGGGACACGCTGACGCGCGCCGCGCGGTTCGCCTCCCCGGAGGGCGAGTTCCGCCTCGTACCGCCCGACCCCAACGGGCACGAGATCGGCTGGGTCCGCGTCAGGGACCTCGTCGGCACCGGCCTGCCGTCCCGCGTCCTGGCCGCCACCGGCCGCGCCGCGTTCCTCGCGGCCTCGCTGGACGGGCGGGTCCTGGGGGCGGTGACGGACGGGGAGACGGGGAAGCGGATCGTCGTGCGCGAGGACGACTGGAAGACCCGCCGGGCGGTGACCTGAGATGCCCCCGCGCCTCCGCGCGACGCTCACGGCCCTCGGCACCCCGCCCGACCCCGCCGCCCTCGAGGAGGTCGTCCGGGCGATCGGCGGCTCGTGGGCGGAACTGGACCGCCTGCGGCGTACGGCCAGCACGCCGGTGGACGTCTCCGGGACGACGGAAGCCGGGCTGCGATCCCACCTGGCGTCTCAACTCCCTTGTTCCACCGGGGTGGTGAAAACCGCGTGGCCCGCCGACGGGATCGCGACGAGAATGACGGCGGAGCGGCTGGTCTCCTCGATCGACGACCTCTGGTACCCCGCGACGGACGACCTGGTCGTCCTCCACGAGGGCGCGGACGGCACGTCGGTGCTGGTCCTCGATCATGAGGAGCGGCTGACGGTCGTACGGATGCACGGGGGTGGACATGGGGGAGCGGGACGTGGACGGGGACCGCGGAGTCCTTGACCTGCTGGCGGCGCTCGGGCGGCAGGGCGTGGTGGAGGCGGACGGAGGGGTACCGGAAACCGCGCCGGACTCCAGGAAGGCGTTCCTCGCCATGGCGGGGTTCGAGGCGGTGCCGACCAGGACGGTCCCCCAGAAGGACCCGGACGCGCGGGAACGGGTGGACGCCCTCTGGCACGAGGAGGCGGACCGGATGGGGCTCTTCGACGGGGACGGAGAGTTCCTCCTCCTCGGCTCCCGGTCCCCGGAGAGCCGGACCGGAGGGTGGCACAGGATGCGGGACACGATCGGCGCCCGCCTCCCCTCCCGCATCGCCGCCGCGACCGGGAACCAGGAGTTCGTCGCGGCCTCCCTGGACGGAAGGTCGATGTGCGCCGTCTCGGTCGAGGAGTACGACGACTGGATCATCACGCACTCCTTCGAAGCGACCGAGTAGAAGGACCGGACGATGACGAGCCGCTTCCGGCGGGCCGGCCGGACGCTCGGCCTCCTGGGCCCCCTGCGTTGGCTCAGGCTCAGTGGCGACCGCCATCCGCTCCACGGCTATCAGCAAGTCTCCTTCCTGGGGTGGAGGTTCGAGGAGCCGGACGCCGAGAAGCTCCGGATCGTGGAGCAGGCCGTGCGCGCGACTCCCACCCGGGAGGAGTGGAGGATCGACACCTCACGGCGGAACTGGCTCCTGGTCCCGACCCGCCTCCTGGGCGAGGGCGAGAACTCCTCGGCCTCCCCCGGTTTCGACGAGCGCGTCAGCATGGCGGTGCGGGACCAGGACTTCTGCGTACGGGCGCTGTTGGACCTGGACGCAATACTCGACACCCTGCGCGGACTCGTCACCCCGGAAGAGGGCCCGGGGGACGGCCCGGCCCGGCGTGGAGGAGCATCGTCCCCATGACGGCCGTCCCGCACCTGGTGAACCCCGAAGACCTCGTCCGCCTGTACGGAGGGGTTCCGCCCCTCGGCGCGTTCCGGCCGCGGGCCGTCAACCTGTCCTGGAGGGGGCCGACGGTCGCGCTGCGCGTGGACCTGCCGGCCTTCCCGGCGACGGTTCCGCCGGAGTGGGAGGGCGCGGACGTCGACACCGTCCAGTGCCACTTCCGGTTCCACGCGGTGGAGGACTTCGCCCTGGAGGAGTGGGAGCCGCCCGTACCCTCCGCGTCCTTCACGGCGGAGCCCCTGGGCCGGGACCGCAGGATGCGGGTGCGCGTGCGGGGCGCCGGGGTGGACCTCGGCCTCACCAGCCACGACACCGTGCACGTCGGGCACGTGAGCGCCTTCCGGATCGCGCCCGACGGCACGGACGGGGGCCCGCACCTCTTCCTGAGGCCTCTCGACAGGAGGCGCTTCACGACCGTCCCGGGCCCCGAGGAGAAGACCTTCCATGAGCGCGTCTGACTGGACGGCCGTCGTCGGCGCGACGGACGAGGTGGCGCACGCGTACACGACGCCACCCGACCTGGACGCGTGCCGCCTCTCCTACGCGCAGATCGACGAGAGGGACGCGTCGGTGACCCTGATGTTCGAGACCACCGCCCTCCCCGAGAGGCCGCCCCCCGCCTGGGCGGACAGGGCGTACGACACCGTCGAGATCTACCTGCGGTTCACGGGCGTGCGGGGACTGCGGGTGAAGGGCTGGCAGCTCGGCGCCCGCGACGCGGGGCTCGCCCTGAGTCCCCGGGAGGGCACGGACGTCCGGGTGACCGTCGAGGCGGAGGGCTCGTACCTCGACTTCACGGCCTCCGGATCGACCGTGGCCCGCTTCCGCTCGTACCTCTCCTCGGGTACGAGTTGCTGACCCCAGGAGGAGGTCCCGTGAGCAACGCCCTCGCGGCCCTGCACGAGATCGCCCCGCCCCCGGACGCCCCCCGCCGGAAGGACTGGACCGGGATCGAGCGCGCCCTCGGGACCGGGCTGCCCGCCGACTACAAGGAGCTCGTCCGCGTCTACGGCGGGAGCAACTGGGACGACTACCTGTACGTCCTCGAACCAGGCTGCCCCAACGCGCACTACGACCTCCTCACCCGGGCCGAGCGGCAGGCCGAGGACCTGGAGGACCTGTGGGTGTACGAGGAGAGGCCGGCGGAGCTGGAGGCGGGCGACGGGGCCCGGGTCGTCCCGTGGGCGGTCACGGACAACGGGGAGTGTCTGTACTGGCTCGTCCGGCCCGGGCTCGACCCGGACGGATGGACGGTCATGGTGAACGAGGCGCGCGGCGCCCGGTGGGAGCACTTCCCGATGTCCTGCACGCGGTTCCTCGCGGCCGCCCTGTCCGGCGAGCTGCGCTCGGGCGTCCTCTCGTCCTCGTTCCCCCTCGCCGTACACGAGTTCCGCCGGCTCGGTCCGGCGTGACGGGGAGGGAGGAACCACCGGCCGCGATCAGGGTGCGGTTCTCGGTGCGCCCGGGGCAGGGAGAACCCGACGACTTCGACTTCGGGGACATGGCGTGGGAGGGAGGGAGCGGAAGGGCGGTGACGGCGGGACACGTCCCCGACCAGGGGGTGATGATCCACCTGTCGGTGGCCCTCCTGCTCCACCAGCTCGGGCCGCTGCTCCTCGGCGAGCGGCGGACCCTCTCGTACACGGGCATCGGCTCGTCGTTCCGGCTCGACTTCCGGCGTGACGGGAGGGGGTTCGTCTCGGTCGCGTCGAAGGGGGCGCCGGTGGGCGGGGCCCGTGCCGAAGGCCTCGCGCGGGCGGTCCTCCGCGCCGCCGAGGAGTTCACGGAGGAAGGCCTCGCGTGCCTTCCGGCGGACAGCGGGGCACGGGGCGACTGCCTCGCGGCCGTACGGGAGTTCCGCGCGGCGACGAAGGCGGTGGAGGCGACGGGCACGGGGGCGGTGGAGGCGTGAGCCACGACGACGACCGGGGCGGGCTCCCCCGTACCCCGCTGGAGGACCTGGAACGGCTCGCGGCGGCGCCCGGGGCGGAAGCCCGGCCCCCGGAGCAGTGGAATCAGCTGCGGGTCCTCGCCGTCGGCCGCATGCGGCACGGCGGCCTCCCCGCCGGGACCAGGATCCGCTGGGGCCGGCTCGCGCTCGCCGCGCTTCCGGGGAAGTACCCGGAGGGTCCGTCACAGCAGCTGGTGATCGAGTCGGCCCGCGTACGGGCTTATCTGATCCGGGAGTTCGGGCCCGACCCCACCGACCCGGCCCGGGACCTCCCCGCGCTCCGCGCGGACGTCCTGCGGAACCTGGGCCTGCCGAGGGAGACGGCCGCGCGGCTGGCCGCTGAATGGCGGACCCTGCCACGGGAGCAGATGCTCCGGCTGCGGCGCATCAAGAACACGCTGTCCGCACTGCATCCCGTCCTGCCGCTCCTGGAGGACGAGGAATCCGTCACCGATGACCTCCGCGCCTGGCTGGAGCTCGCTCCGAGGCTGCCCTGAGCCACTCTCCCCGCAGTTCGGCAACCTGACAGAGGCGTCCCGAACCGCGTGCGAAGTCCGCCACACGACAGGCCGCCCGCGCGGCCGTCCCCCGCGCGGAAACTCCCGAAGGTGCCGGGGGGCGGGGTACTACCGGCCGACCGGCAGGGCGCGAACGCAACTTTGTTCGTTGCTCGTGTGAATGAGCGCGTGGCAGCATGCGGGCGTGAAGGACAACGGGGACGACATATCGGAGCCGCAGCCGGTTTCGAAACTGGCCGAGTTGGCGGACATGCCGGTTTCACCGGTGCCGCCCGCGCCGGTCACGCCGGTGGCTCCTGTTTCGGAACAGACCGGTCCGGGCGGCGACATCGCGGCGGCCCGGCGTGCATTTGCCCGTTTGCTCGGGGAGTTCCGTCGTACCGCCGTGCTGGTGCCGTTCGACGACCGGGAGAGTCTGTGGACCGCGGACTTCAACGGGGTGCGGTGGATCTGCGCGTTCTCGGACGAGGAGGCACTGGCGCGGTTCGCGGTCGCGCGCGGGGAGGCGGGGCGCGAGTGGTCGTACCGGACGGTCCTCGGCGCGCGGCTCCTCGACGTGATGGTGCCGATGCTGCCCGGCCCGGGCGGGGTCGCGCTGGACGCGGGCAGCGCGGACGGGACGCTGTTCCCGCCGGTGGCGGGGATCGTCCCGGACGAGGTCGCGGTGGACCTCGGGGAGACGGACGGGCTCGGGGAGACGGACGGGACCGGGGAAACGGACGGGACCGGGGAGACGGACAGGACCGGGGAGACGGACAGGGGGGCGGGGGCCTGATGGGCGGGAACGAACCCGAGCTCGCGGCGTCGGCGGAGGCGCTGGCGGCGATCGCGAAGGGCATCGATCTGGCGCACGCCGAGCTGAAGGAGCTCGGCATGACGGGACAGGCGTCGGCGGGACGGGGCTTCTCCGAACTCGCCCTGTCAGGACTTGAGTTGGGCCATGACGGCCTGACGTCGGAGTTCGAGACCTTCTGCAACCGGTGGGAGTGGGGCGTACGCGCCCTGACCCTGCGGGGGAACGGCTTCGCCCAGGGCGTCGGCCTGTCGGCCGGCGCGTTCGCCGAGCAGGAGCAGTACGTCAAGGACACGATCAAGATCGGGGTGAACTCGCTCAACGGCAACCCCCACCTCTCCGAGGACGACGTCAAGAAGATGAGCTGGGAGACCGTCCGCGACCAGCACACGTGGGACGGCGCCGACTGGAGCCCGGAGTCGTTCGGCGACGCCCACCAGGAGGTGAAGCAGACCTGGCGGAACACCGCGTACGACGTCGAGGACTCGCTGCTCGACTCGATGGAACGCTCGGGCGCCCTCGACCCGGAGCTGCGGGACGCGATGGACGAGGAGCTCAAGGACACGCTCGCCCCTGACGAGGCGACGATCGAGCAGGCCGAGCAGCCCAGGTGGGGGGAGGACCGCTGATGGTGGACTGGGGCGGCCTGGTCGACAAGGGCATCGACAAGCTCGGTGACGGCATCGACAAGGGCAAGGAGCTCGTCGGCGAGGGCGTCGACTACGTCACCGACAAGACCGGTCAGGCCCTGGACAGGGTGGGGGCGCACGACTGGGCGGACTCGGTCGAGGACTGGGGCGACGAGACCGCCTCCTCGCTCGGCGCGCGGGTCGGGGAGCAGCAGCTCGGGCAGACCGAGGAGGCGGACGAGCTCGTCCACGGCAAGCCGGAGAAGATCGCCGCGGCGGTGAAGAACCTCCGGGACTTCCAGCGCGCGTTCGACCTGGTCGGCGGCGGGATGAGGAAGCTGGACGCCGGCCACTGGAAGGGCGAGGCGGCCGAGGCGTTCCGGAAGAAGTTCCAGACCCTGCCGACCGACTGGCTCCGCGCGGCGGACGCGATGGAGAACGCGGCCGAGGCCCTGGAGACGTACTCCCGGGCGGTCGTGAGCGCGCAGGGCAAGGCGCGCGAGGCCATCGCGCTGTACAAGGAGGGTGACAAGGACTCCAAGGAGGCCGTCGACGCCTACAACAAGAAGGTCGACGCCTACAACGCGGCCCGTGACGGGGACAGTCCGCTGCCCCGTCCCGAGGCGTTCTCGGACCCCGGCGAAGCCAAGCGACAGCGGGCCCGGGAGGTCCTGGACGGCGCGCGCAAGGCCCGCAACGAGGCCGGGGAGACGGCGAAGGCGGCGGTCGCCGCCGCGCTCGCCCACGCGCCGAAGGAGCCGACGGGCCGCGAGCGGGCCATGACGGAGCTGTTCGACCTGAGCATGGCCCAGAGCGTCGAGCTGGCCCACTTCGGCGGCGGCATCGTCAAGGGCACGGCCGGCCTGCTCAACTTCGTCCGCTCGGTGAACCCCACGGACCCGTACAACCTGACCCACCCCGCGGAGTACTACAAGGGCGTCAACATGACGCTCGCCGGTCTGGCGTCCTCGGCGGCGAATCCGGACCGGGTCCTGAAGAACGCCTGGGACGCGGCGAAGGGCGACCCCTCGGAGTTCCTCGGCCGGCTCGTGCCGGAGCTGATCGGCACCAAGGGGGCCGGGCTCGCGCGCACCGGCGTGCGGGTGGGGCTGAACGGCGCCAAGCACGTGCCCGAGCCGGGGAAGCCGGGCGGCGCCGTCGAGCCGGGGAAGCCGGGTGGCAGCCGCGGGGACCACGAGAGGAACCCGGACAACCAGAGCAACAAGTGCCGCGAGAACGTGTGCGACGGCGACCCGGTGGACATGGCGTCCGGCCGCGTCCTGCTGCCGCAGACGGACATCGCCCTTCCCGGCTCGCTGCCCCTCGTCTTCCAGCGCGTCTTCGACTCCTCGCACCGCTCCGGCCGCTGGTTCGGCCCGACGTGGTCGTCGACGGTGGACCAGCGCCTGGAGATCGACGCGGAGGGCGTCGTCTTCAGCTGCGACGAGGGCAGCGTCCTCGCCTACCCGCACCCCGCCCCCGGGGTCCCGGTCGTGCCCGCGCACGGGCGGCGGTGGCCGCTGGACCGGGTCGGGGACGGCTACACGATCACCGACCCCGACACCCGCACGGTCCGGCACTTCGCCGACCACGGCGACGGGCTCGCGCTCCTGGTCCGGATCGACGACCGCAACGGCAACTGGATCGCCTTCGAGTACGACGGGGCCGGCGCCCCGACGTCGGTCGTCCACCACGGCGGCTACCACCTGAAGCTGACCACGGACGCGGGCCGGGTGACCGCCCTCCACCTCGCGGGCGCGGCGCCGGACGGCTCCGACCAGGAGATCCTGCGCTACGGCTACGCCGACGGGCACCTGACCGAGGTCGTCAACTCCTCCGGGCGGCCCCTGCGCTTCGGCTGCGACGAGCACGGCCGCATCACGTCGTGGACCGACACCAACGGCAGCCGCTTCGACTACGTCTACGACGAGCAGGACCGCTGCACCTACCAGACCGGCGCCAACGGGCACGTCGAGTCCCGCTTCACCTGGGACGACACCGACCCCGGGACCGGCCTCAGGACCACGTCCATCACCAACGGCCTCGGGCACACGAAACGCTTCGTCGTCGACGGGCGTTCCAAGGTCGTCGCCGAGATCGACCCCCTGGGCGCGGTCACCCGCTCCGCGTACGACCGCCAGGGCCGCCTGCTGTCCCGGACGGACCCGCTGGGGCACGTCAGCCGCACCGCCTACGACGAGCGGGGCCGCCCGACATCCGTGGAGCGCCCGGACGGGCGGCGGGCGCGGGCCGAGTACGACGAGGACGGCTTCCCGGTACGGATCGTCGGCGCCGACGGCAACGCCGTGCGCCAGACCTTCGACGGGCGCGGCAACCGCACGTCGGTGACGGCTCCCTCGGGCGCCCGGACGGAGTTCGCGTACGACGGGTCGGGGCGGCTCACCTCGGTGACGGACCCGCTCGGCGCGACCACCCGGCTCGTCCTGGACGCCCGGGGCCTGCCCGTCGAGGTCACCGACCCGCTGGGGGCCACGACCCGGTACGCGTACGACGCCTTCGGCCGCACGGTCCGGATCACCGACCCCCTCGGCGCGGTCACGCGCCTGGAGTGGACGGTGGAGGGCCTGCCGTCCCGGCGCGTCGCGCCCGACGGGACGGTGGAGTCCTGGACGTACGACGGCGAGGGCAACTGCCTGAGCCACACGGACGCGACGGGCGGCACGACCCGCTTCACGTACACCGACTTCGACCTGCTGACCTCGCGTACGGACCCGGACGGGGTGCGGTACGCGTTCACGCACGACACGGACCTGCGGCTGACGCGGGTGACGAACCCGCAGGGCCTGACCTGGGACTACAGCTACGACCCGGCGGGCCGGACGCTCACCGAGACGGACTTCGACGGGCGGACGCTGGGGTACGCGTACGACGAGGCGGGCCGGCTGGTCTCCCGTACGAACGGCCTCGGACAGACGGTCCGGTTCGAGCGGGACGCGCTCGGCCGGATCGTCCGCAAGGACGCCGAGGGGACGGTCAGCACGTACGCGTACGACGTCTTCGACGAGCTGGCGGTGGCGACGAACCCGGACGCGCGCCTGGAACGCCTGCGGGACCGCTACGGCCGGCTGGTGTCGGAGACGGTCAACGGACGGACGCTGTCGTACGCGTACGACGAGGCGGGCCGGCGGGTGGGGAGGACGACGCCGGGCGGTTCGGTCAGCACGTGGACGTACGACGCGGCGGGCCGCCGGACCGGTCTCACCGCTTCGGGGCGCGAACTGTCCTTCTCCTTCGACGCGTTGGGCCGGGAGGTCGATCGCACGGTCGCGGACTTCGTGTCCCTGACGTCCTCGTACGACGTGATGAGCCGGCTGACGGCGCAGGAGGTCACGTCGGCGCGGGGCGGCGGCCGTCTCCAGCACCGCGCGTACGAGTACCGCCCGGACGGCGGCCTGACCGCCGTCACGGACGGGTTCTCGGGGACGCGCCGCTTCGACCTGGACGGGGCGGGGCGGGTCACGGCGGTGCGGGCGGACCGGTGGACGGAGCGGTACGCGTACGACGAGGCCGGCAACCAGACGGAGGCGGACTGGCCGTCCGCGCACCCGTCCCACGTGGCGACGGGGCCGCGCGCGTACGAGGGGACGCGGATCACCCGCGCGGGGGCGGTCCGCTACGAGCACGACGACCAGGGCCGGATCGTCCTGCGGCAGAAGACCCGCATATCCCGGAAGCCGGACACCTGGCGGTACACCTGGGACGCGGAGGACCGGCTGACGTCGGTGACGACGCCGGACGGCACGGTCTGGAGCTACACGTACGACCCCCTGGGCCGCCGCATATCCAAGCAATCGGCCCTGGAAACGACCCACTTCACCTGGAACGGCACGACCCTCTGCGAGCAGACGACCGAGAACGTCGTCCTGACCTGGGACCACGCGGGCCTGCGCCCCCTCTCCCAGACGGAACGCCGCACGGACACGGACGACGAGCGCTTCTTCGCCGTCGTCACCGACCTGATCGGCACCCCGACGGAACTCGTCGACGAGTCGGGAGAGCTGGCCTGGCGCACCCGCTCCACCCTCTGGGGCACGACGACCTGGACCCGAGACGCCACGGCATACACCCCGCTCCGCTTCCCGGGCCAGTACTTCGACCCGGAGTCGGGGCTCCACTACAACTACTTCCGGTATTACGACCCGGAGTCGGCGCGGTATCTGAGCCAGGATCCGCTGGGGCTGATCCCGGCTCCCAACCCGGCAGCATATGTTCACGATCCGCGTACGTGGAGCGATCCGCTAGGACTGAGCCCGTGCCCGGGCAGCGAAAGCCTGGAGCTGACAGACCTCGGCGACGGCTGGTTCAGAAGTCCAGAAGGATTGGATTACGGACCTGGAATAAACGAGCATCGAATCACTCATGTCCAACTACACGCACGCGAAGACCTCAGTAAGCCCATGCATGGAGTTTTCGACACCGGAAACAAGGGGATCCTCGAAACTGTGGACGAGGCATGGAGCCTGCGAGATGGAGCCGTCTCCATAAACCATCAAGGAGCACGCACGACATACATAATACCTATGGGTCGACAGGTAGGATTCAACCCGGGAGAAAAGTTCATTTCCATCACAGTCGAACACGGAAATGAAGTAATTACCGCCTTCCCGAGGAGTTGGTCATGAGCTCTAGAATAGTCTGCTCACATTGCGGCCAGGACTGGATTGAGAAGTACCGGGTGAAGGAATCCGGCGAAGTCTTCTGGGCCTGCCCGGACTGCGAGTCGCTTTGGCTGGAAAGCCAGAAAAAGGAAGAGGAAACCGATCTATACATCAGCGAATTCCTTGAGTCCAGAGGAATCACCTGGCCATCCGTGGAGAAGGTCGACTGACATGTCACTCAAAGAGGCAAGGTGACCCACCTCCTCCATAGCTCGGCAAGGCCGACCGCAGGGATACCCAGGCCATAGGCTGCCGTCTCTGCGCAAAAGGCCCGGAACCGTTCGTACGGTTCCGGGCCCTTCGCCAGTACGTCGTGACGCTTACCGCGCCGCGTCCGGATGCACCGCCTCCGTCACCGGACGCCCCTCCACCACCTTCGACTCCACCGGCTTGCGGAGCTGGATGTTCAGCTCGCGCAGGCGGGACTCCTCCAGTTCCGTGGGGGCGCCCATCATGAGGTCCTGGGCATTGCCGTTGAGGGGGAAGGCGATGGTCTCGCGGATGTTGGGCTCGTCCGCGAGGAGCATGACGATGCGGTCCACGCCCGGGGCGATGCCGCCGTGCGGCGGGGCGCCGTACTGGAAAGCGCGGAGCATGCCCGCGAACTCGGTCTCGACGGTCTCCTTCGAGTAGCCCGCGATCTCGAAGGCCTTGAACATGATCTCGGGCTCGTGGTTCCGGATCGCGCCGGAGGAGAGCTCGATGCCGTTGCAGACGATGTCGTACTGCCAGCCGAGGACGTCCAGCGGGTCCTGGGTCTCCAGGGCCTCCAGGCCACCCTGCGGCATCGAGAACGGGTTGTGCGAGAAGTCGATCTTGCCGGTCTCCTCGTCCCGCTCGTACATCGGGAAGTCCACGATCCACGCGAAGCGGAAGACGTTCTCCTCGAACTGGCCGGCGCGCTTGGCGGCCTCGACCCGGACCGGGCCCATGATCTTGGAGACCTCGTCGAACTCGCCGGCGCCGAAGAAGACGGCGTGGCCGGGCTCCAGGCCCAGGCGCTCGGTGAGGACCTTGATGTTGTCCTCGGTGAGGAACTTGGCGATGGGGCCGGTGAGGGCGCCTCCCTCGCCGACGCGGATCCAGGCCAGGCCCTTCGCGCCGAGCGAGATCGCGTAGTCGCCGAGGCCGTCGAAGAACTTGCGCGGCTGGTCGCCCGTGTTCGGGACGGCGAGCGCGCGGACGTGCTTGCCGGCGAACGCCTTGAACTCCGAGTGCGCGAACACGTCGGTGAGGTCGACCAGTTCGAGCGAGGTGCGCAGGTCCGGCTTGTCGTTGCCGTACTTCAGCATCGACTCGCGGAACGGGATGCGCGGGAACGGCGAGGTGACGTGGCGGCCGCCGCCGAACTCCTCGAAGAGCTCCGTCATGAGCTTCTCGATCGGCTGGAAGACGTCCTCCTGCTCGACGAAGCTCATCTCGACGTCGAGCTGGTAGAACTCGCCCGGCGAGCGGTCGGCGCGGGCGTCCTCGTCGCGGAAGCAGGGCGCGATCTGGAAGTAGCGGTCGAAGCCCGAGATCATGAGCAGCTGCTTGAACTGCTGCGGGGCCTGCGGCAGCGCGTAGAACTTGCCCGGGTTGAGGCGGGACGGGACGACGAAGTCGCGGGCGCCCTCGGGGGAGGTCGCGGTGAGGATCGGGGTCGCCATCTCGTTGAAGCCGAGGGCCACCATCTTGGAGCGGATGGAGGCGATGACGGCCGAGCGCAGCATGATGTTGCGGTGCATGCGCTCGCGGCGCAGGTCGAGGAAGCGGTACTCCAGGCGCCGCTCCTCGTTGACGCCGTCGTCGGCGTTGATCGTGAAGGGGATCTGCTGGGCGGCGCCCAGGATCTCGACCTCCGCGACCTCGACCTCGACCTCGCCGGTGGGCAGCTCGGCGTTGACGTTCTCGGCGCCGCGCGAGACGACCTTGCCGTCGACGCGGACGACGGACTCCTTGGTCAGCTTGTCGAGCGCCTCGTACGCGGCGGTGCCGGGCCGGGCGACGAGCTGCGTGATGCCGTAGTGGTCGCGCAGATCGATGAAGAGGATGCCGCCCAGGTCGCGCCGATTGTGCAGCCAGCCGCTCAGCCGGACGTCGGTGCCGACGTCAGAGGCGCGGAGCTCGCCGCAGGTGTGGGACCTGTACCGATGCATCGTCGTTCATCCAGTCTTCGGGATCGATGGGAAAGGGCTTGACGGTGTCAAGGTTTCCCAGCCTACCGGCCGGGCCGGGATCGCTCCTCGGACACCGTCGGTGGCGGCCCGCAGTCCGATATTCATAAAGTGGGGCAATGCGCACCGAGGACGTCCTGGCCGCGATCGCGACCGGCCTGTGGCGCTGGGACAACGCGTCCGGGATCGTCTCGCTCGACGCCGAGGCGGCCCGGCTGCTCGGGCTGCCCGCCGAGCCCGTACGGCTCAGCGAGGCGGCCGTGCGCTCCCGTTTTCATCCCGTCGACTGGAACGAGATCGACGGGGTGGTGAACCTGGCCGTCGCCGAGGGCACCCTCGCCGAGTCCCGGCTGCGGATCATGGACGAGCACGGGCGGGTGCTCCGTACGGTACGGAGCCGGTCCAAGCCGCTGGTCGAGGGGACGGACCACCAGCTGGTCGGCACCCTCCAGGAGGTCGCCGGGCAGGCGCCGGACGCCGCCTCCCGCACCCCGGTCACCGGCGACTGGCGCCGCTCCCGGGAGGCCTTCCTGCTCGACGCGGGCCGGGCGCTCGCCGAGGCGCGGTCGACGGCCGAGGTGCTGCGGGTGGCCGCCTCCCTGTCCATGCCGGGCTTCTCGCCGGACGGACTCGCCGTCTTCGGGGTCGCGGGCGACCGGCTGACGATCATCGGGCACCACGGACAGAGCCAGGACGACGAGGGCCCCTTCGCGTCGATGTCCCTCGACACCGACTACCCCGCGGCCGAGGTGGTCCGCACGGGCCGGGCGATCTACCTGCCGTCGCCCGAGGAGTACCTGCGCCGCTTCCCCGTGACCTGGCCGCTCGCCCGGCGCTTCGGGCGCCGCTCGTGGGCCTTCGTGCCGCTGGTCGTCGCCGGGCGCACGCTGGGCGCCTGGATGGCGGCCTTCAAGCACCCGGTGGCCTTCACGCCCGACGAGCGGTCCGTGCTGACGACGGTGGCGCGGATGCTGGCGCAGGCCCTCGCACGCGCGGGCGTGGCCGAGTCGGAGCGCGAGCTGTCGCTCGGCCTCCAGCGGACGATGATGCCGGTCCTGGGCCCGGGCATCCCCGGCATCCACGTCGCCGCGCGGTACGTGCCGACCGGCGGCGGGCTCCAGGTCGGCGGCGACTGGTACGACATGATCCGGCTGCCCGGCGGCGCCTCGCGCCCGGACGGGGGCGGCGCGGGCCGGATCGCCCTGGTCATCGGGGACGTGCAGGGGCACGACGTGCGGGCGGCCGGCCTGATGGGACAGCTCAGGATCGCCCTGCGCGCGTACGCCTCCGAGGGGCACCGGCCGGACGCGGTCCTCTCCCGGGCCTCGCGCTTCCTGTACGGCATCACGGACGGCGACGACGGGGAGAGCGAGAGCGGGCCCCGGTTCGCGACCTGTCTGTACCTGGAGGTCGACCTGGAGACGGGGACGGTGGACATCGCGCGGGCGGGGCATCCGGACCCGGCGGTGCGGATGAACGACGGAACGGTTCTGCTGCGGCCCACGGCCGGCGGGCTGCCCCTGGGCATCGACCCCGACACCGACTACCCCACCACCCGCCTGACCCTCGACCCCGGCGAGACACTGATGATCTGCACCGACGGCCTCCTGGAGACCGGCGGGCACGACCTGGACAGCGGCTGGGAACGGGTCAGGAAGCTCCTGGAGTCCCACGACGGCGAGGACCTGGAGCAGCTCGCCGACATCCTCGTGGAGGCCGTCCACGGCCCCGGCTCGCACCACACCACGGGCCCGCTCGCGGACCGGCGCGAGGACGACATCGCCGTCCTGCTGCTCTCCCGCCGCCCCGCCGGGACCGTACGGGAGGCCCCGCGCCGCACCCTGATGACGATCGCCCAGGCGGAGCCGGAGCGGATCGCGGAGGCGCGGGAGCAGATGCGGCAGCTGCTGCACGACTGGGCGGACGAGGACCAGCTGGACTCGGCGGTCCTGATGGTCTCCGAGATGATCACCAACGTCCTCGTCCACACGGACGGCGACGCCCTCCTGGTCGCGGAGGTCGCCTGCGGCGAGAAGTCCCGGCGGCTGCGCGTGGAGGTCTCCGACACCAGCGACGAACTGCCGCACAGGCGCCACCCGGGCGAAATGGCCTCCAGCGGCCGGGGCCTGGTCCTGATGGAGATGCTGGCGCACGCGTGGGGGGTCGATCCGCGCGGCGAGGGCAAGTCGATCTGGTTCGAGCTGAACGAGGCGGGGGCGCCGGAGGGGTGCTGCGGCCAGGAGGTGCCCGGTCGGGGCCGATGTGGCTGAGCCTGGTGCGGTCGGGGCCGGTGCGGCCGGGCCTTGTACGGCTAGGGCCTGTCCGGCGCGTCGGGCGCGCCCCCCTCCCCGTACCGTTCCCGCAGCTCCCCCAGCACCCCCGTCGCCGCGGCCGTCAGGGGGACGGCGAGGAGCATGCCGAGGATGCCCGCGACGGAGGCGCCGGCCGTGATCGCGAGCATGACGGCGGCCGGGTGCATGTGGACGGTGCGGCTCTGCACCATGGGCTGGAGCAGGTGCCCCTCGATGACCTGGACGGCGAGGACGACGCCGAGCGCCCACAGGGCGATGACGAAGCCCCGGTCCGCGAGGGCGACGAGGACCGCGACCGCGCCGGAGAGGAAGGCGCCGAGGTAGGGGATGTACGCGGTGACGAAGACGAGCGCCGCGAGCCCGACCGCCCCGGGCACGCGCAGCACGAGCAGCCCGACGCCGATGAGGGTCGCGTCGACCAGGGCGATGAAGGTCGTGCCGCGCATGAAGCCCTCGACGGCCTCGAAGGCGCGGCGCGCCATGGCCTCGGCGGTGTCACCGGTCGCGCGGGGAACGAGGGAGCGCAGGGCCCCGGCGGCCCGGTCGGAGTCGCGCAGGAAGAAGAAGATGAGGAGCAGCGCGAGGACGGCGGTGGCGATGAGCTGTCCGACGACGCTGATGCCGGAGATCACCCCGGAGGCGGCGGTGCCGCCGAACTTCTTGAGCAGGCCCTCGGCGTTCCGGCTGAGGTCGTCCAGGGAGGTCCCGGCCGCGCCGAAGTGCTTCGCGATGTCCTCGGCGGCCTGCCGGAGCGAGGCGACGATCTGGTCGCCGGTGTCGACGAGGGCGGCGACGACGATGTACGTGGCGCCGCCGACGACCGCGAGGACGGCGACGACGGTGAGCCCGGCCGCGAGGGACTTCTGCACCTTCATCCGCAGCAGGCGGCGGTAGAGGGGCCCGAGGAGGGCGGTGCCGAGGATCGCGAGCAGGACGGGCGTGACGGCCGTCTTGAAGACGACGCACAGCCAGACGCCGACGGCGGCGACCCCGGCGACGAGCAGCAGGACGACGCACCAGGCGGCGACCCGGCGGGCGGGTTCGGGAAGGAGCGTTCCGGTGGTGGGCGTCTGCACCCGACCACCGGACCACGCCGCCCGGCGCGCCGTCGCGCGCTGACGGCCCGTACGGGTGACGGGGCGTCAGCAGGAGGTCGCGGGTACGGACCGGGTACGCGTACGGGGCCGGGTGCGGGACCCGGCGCAGGACCGGGCCCGGGTGCGGGACCCGGCGCAGGACCGGGCCCGGGTGCGGGACCCGGCGCAGGACCGGGCACGCGTACGGGGCCGGAGCGCGCGCCCCGGCCCCGTACCCCCGTACGTCCTACTCGCCCATCCCGTGCACCGCCGGGATCGTGCCGAGGCGGCCCGCCTGGAAGTCCTCGAAGGCCTGGCGCAGTTCGGCCTGGGTGTTCATGACGAACGGGCCGTAGTGGGCCATGGGCTCGCGGATCGGGCGCCCGCCGAGGAGGACGACCTCCAGGTCCGGGGTGTTGCCGTCCTGCTTCTCGTCGGCGCGGACGGTGAGGGCGCCTCCCTTGCCGAAGACGGCGGTCTGGCCGGTGTGGACCGGCCGCCGCTCGGCGCCGACCGTGCCGCGGCCCGCGAGCACGTACGCGAGGCCGTTGAAGTCCTCCCGCCAGGGCAGGCTGATCTCGGCGCCGGGGCGCAGGGTGGCGTGGATCATCGTGATCGGGGTGTGGGTGATGCCGGGGCCCTCGTGGCCGTCGAGCTCGCCCGCGATGACGCGGAGCAGCGCGCCGCCGTCGGGGGAGGTGAGCAGCTGGACCTGGCCGCCGCGGATGTCCTGGTAGCGGGGGGCCATCATCTTGTCGGCGGCCGGCAGGTTCACCCACAGCTGGAGGCCGTGGAAGAGGCCGCCGCTGACGACCAGGGACTCCGGCGGGGCCTCGATGTGCAGGAGGCCGGCGCCGGCGGTCATCCACTGGGTGTCGCCGTTGGTGATGGTGCCGCCACCGCCCTGGGAGTCCTGGTGGTCGAAGGTGCCGTCGATGATGTAGGTGACGGTCTCGAAGCCGCGGTGGGGGTGCCAGGGCGTGCCCTTGGGCTCTCCGGGCGCGTACTCCACCTCGCCCATCTGGTCCATCATGATGAACGGGTCGAGGTACTGGTAACTGATCCCCGCGAAGGCCCGGCGGACCGGGAAGCCCTCTCCCTCGAAGCCGGAGGGGGCCGTGGTCACAGTGAGCACGGGGCGGGCCGGGGCGTCGGCGGGGGCGGCGACGCGCGGCAGGGTGAGCGGGTTCTCGACAGTCACGGCGGGCATGGCGGGACCTCCTTGGGCGACCTTGCACGTCCAGTTTAGTTGAACGATGAACTTCCCGCCACCCGGAACGCGGAACACCGGGGAGACATTCCCCGACCGTCCCGAAGTCGCTCACCCCTGCGGGTGACGGCCGCCTCCACGCGCCCGGCCGCTCGGGCACGCCGGCTCCACCGGGCCGACCGCCCGGCGTCCCGACCTCGCGGAGGAGCCCGCATGTCGTTCCACCCGGAGCACCCGCAGCACACGAAGGACCACGAGTGGGTGGAGGCGCGGGACGGCGGTCGCGTCCGCGTCGGCATCACCGACTCCGCGCAGAGCCGGCTCGGGGACATCGTGTCCGTGGAGCGCGCGACCGTGGGCGACGGGCTGGAGGCGGGGCCCCGGCCGGCTCCCCGGAGTCGGTCAAGTCCGTCTCCGAGCCGTACGCGCCCCTCGCCGGCCGGGCGGCCGCCGTGAACGACGACCTCGACTCCGAACCCCGAGCGGGTCGACACCGACCCGTACGGCGACGGCTGGAACCCGGAGATCGAACCCGACGACGCGAAGGCCCTCGACGGACCGCCCGGTGCCGCGGAGCACGAGAAGCGCATCGCCGAGGACGCCTCCGAGCAGGCGGCGGCGTACGGCGCGCGGACGGGCCCGGCACCCCTCGGAGGGGTGCCGGGCCCGTCCGGTCCCGTCCGCGTCAGCCGTACGTCAGCCGTACATCCGCCGCATCGCGAAGTCGACCATCTGCTCCACGGCCTTCGCGTCGAAGACCATCCGGTGGTCGCCCTCCATGTCGAGGACGAAGCCGTAGCCGGTCGGCAGCAGGTCGATCACCTCGGCGCCGGTGATGACGAAGTACTTCGACTCCTTGCCCGCGTACCGCCGCAGCTCCTTGAGCGAGGTGAACATGGGGATGACCGGCTGCTGGGTGTTGTGCAGGGCCAGGAAGCCGGGGTTGTCGCCGCGCGGGCAGTAGACCTTGGAGGTCGCGAAGATCTGCTGGAAGTCCTCGGCGGCCAGGGTGCCGGTGGTGAAGGCGCGCACGGCGTCCGCGAGGGAGGGCGGCGAGGGCTCGGGGTAGAGCGGGGCCTGCTGCCCGTAACCGCCCTGCACGCCGCCCTGCATGCCCCCCGGCATGCCGGCCTGCATCCCGCCCTGCTGGGGCGGGATGTACTGCTGCTGGGCGGCACTACCGTCCGCGTGCTGGCCGTATCCGTACATGGCCCCAGCCTAGCGAGCGACGGGGGGCCGCCGGGGCCCGTGCCCCTTACCCGCCGGTACACCCGCCGGTACGCGCGGAGGTGCGCGCGGAGTGCGCTCGGAGTGCGCTCGGAGTGCGCTCGGAGGCGTGCGACGGGCGGGGCGCACAGGGTGCGGGAGGCGCGGGAGGAAGGCGAGTCTCGTCACAGATGCCCGTCAGGGGTTGCTCTTATTACCGACGGGTAGCATCATCGTGGAGAGCGTTTTGCTACTTGCTGGTACGTGTAAGAGGAACCTCCCTCCCCGAGCCTTACGGAGCCGTCGCCATGGGGCACTACAAGTCGAATCTCCGCGACATCGAGTTCAACCTCTTCGAGGTCCTCGGCCGCGACAAGGTGTACGGCACCGGTCCGTTCGAGGAGATGGACGTCGAGACCGCCAAGAGCATCCTCGACGAGATCCGCCGCCTCGCCGAGAACGAGCTCGCGGAGTCCTTCGCCGACGCCGACCGCAACCCGCCGGTCTTCGACCCGGAGACCAACACCGCCCCGGTCCCGGCCTCCTTCAAGAAGTCGTACGACGCCTTCATGGAGTCCGAGTACTGGCGCCTGGGCATCCCGGAGGAGATCGGCGGCACCGTCTCCCCGCGCTCCCTGATCTGGGCCTACGCGGAGCTGCTGCTCGGTTCGAACCCGGCCGTCTGGATGTACTCCTCCGGCCCGGCGTTCGCCGGCATCCTCCACAACGAGGGCAACGAGGCGCAGAAGAAGGTCGCGCGGATCGCCGTCGAGAAGCGCTGGGGCTCCACCATGGTCCTCACCGAGCCCGACGCGGGCTCGGACGTCGGCGCCGGCCGCACCAAGGCGATCCAGCAGGAGGACGGCTCCTGGCACATCGAGGGCGTCAAGCGCTTCATCACCTCCGGCGAGCACGACATGGAGGAGAACATCCTCCACTACGTCCTCGCCCGCCCGGAGGGCGCCGGCCCCGGCACCAAGGGCCTCTCGCTCTTCCTCGTGCCCAAGTACGAGTTCGACTGGGAGACCGGCGAGCTGGGCGCCCGCAACGGCGTGTACGCCACCAACGTCGAGCACAAGATGGGCCTCAAGGCCTCCAACACGTGCGAGATGACCTTCGGCGACAAGCACCCCGCCAAGGGCTGGCTGATCGGCGACAAGCACGACGGCATCCGCCAGATGTTCCTCATCATCGAGTTCGCCCGCATGATGGTCGGCACGAAGGCGATCTCCACCCTCTCCACGGGCTACCTCAACGCCCTGGAGTACGCCAAGGAGCGCGTCCAGGGCACCGACCTGGCCAACTTCATGGACAAGGCCGCGCCCAAGGTCACCATCACGCACCACCCCGACGTGCGCCGCTCGCTCATGACGCAGAAGGCGTACGCCGAGGGCATGCGCTCCCTCGTCCTCTACACGGCCTCCGTGCAGGACGAGATCGCGATCAAGGAGGCGGCCGGCGAGGACGCCAAGGCGCTGCACGGCCTCAACGACCTGCTGCTCCCGATCGTGAAGGGCTACGGCTCCGAGAAGGGCTACGAGCAGCTCGCGCAGTCGCTCCAGACCTTCGGCGGCTCCGGCTTCCTCCAGGAGTACCCGATCGAGCAGTACATCCGGGACGCCAAGATCGACACCCTCTACGAGGGCACCACGGCCATCCAGGGCCAGGACTTCTTCTTCCGGAAGATCGTGCGCGACCAGGGCGCGGCCCTGAACACGCTGTCCGAGGAGATCAAGAAGTTCCTCGCGGTCGGCACCGGCGGCGAGGAGCTGGCCGGCGCCCGCGACGCGCTCGCCAAGGCGGCCGTCGACCTGGAGGCCATCGTCGGCCGGATGATCACCGACCTCACCGCCACCGGCGAGGACGTCAAGAACATCTACAAGGTCGGCCTGAACACCACCCGCCTGCTGCTCGCCTCCGGCGACGTGGTCGTCGGCTACCTGCTCCTCAGGAGCGCGGCCGTCGCCGCCGAGAAGCTGGCCGCCGGCGCCTCCGGCAAGGACGTCGCGTTCTACCAGGGCAAGATCGCGGCCGCGAAGTTCTTCGCCGCCAACGTCCTGCCGGGCGTCTCCACCGAGCGCGCGCTCGCCGAGTCGGTCGACGGCTCGCTGATGGACCTGGACGAGGCCGCGTTCTAGGACGCCCCCAGGGCGTTCGAGAGCACTTCTCGTCCATACAGGAACGGCTCGTCCCCGGGGAGGGGGGCGGGCCGTTCCGCCTTGCCGGGCGCTCCGGGCACCCTGCTTTCCCGGGCACCCCGGGTCTCCCGGGCGCCCCGGTCTCCCCGCCCCGGCCCCTGCGGGCCCCCGCGTGCCCCTGCGTAAGGTGAACCCCATGAGCAGCGCAGCTTCCCGTACCACCGCCGGCCCCTTCGACCGCGGGCACACCGACGACCTCATGGCCTTCCTGTCGGCCTCCCCCTCGCCGTACCACGCGGTCGCGAACGCGGCCTCGCGCCTGGAGGAGGCCGGGTTCCGGCGGGTCGAGGAGACCGAGGCCTGGGACGCGACGAGCGGCGGGAAGTACGTGGTCCGCGGCGGCGCGATCATCGCCTGGTACGTGCCGGAGGGCGCCGCCGCCCACACCCCGTACCGGATCGTCGGCGCCCACACCGACTCCCCCAACCTGCGCGTGAAGCCGCGCCCCGACCTGGGCTCGCAGGGCTGGCGGCAGGTCGCCGTCGAGGTCTACGGCGGCACCCTCCTCAACACCTGGCTCGACCGCGACCTCGGCATCGCGGGCCGCCTCACCCTCCGCGACGGAAGCCACCGCCTGGTGAACGTCGACCGGCCGCTGCTGCGCGTCCCGCAGCTCGCCATCCACCTCGACCGGCAGGCCAACGACGGCCTGAAGCTCGACCGCCAGCGCCACATGCAGCCCGTCTGGGGCATCGGGGACGTCCACGAGGGCGACCTGGTCTCCTTCGTCGCCGCCGAGGCCGGCGTCGACGCCGAGGACGTGTCCGGCTGGGACCTGATGGTCCACGCCGTGGAGGCCCCCGCCTACCTGGGCCGCGACCGCGAGCTGCTCGCCGGGCCGCGCATGGACAACCTGCTCTCGGTGCACGCGGGCACCGCCGCGCTCGCCTCCCTCGCGGGCCGCGACGACCTGCCGTACGTCCCGGTCCTCGCCGCCTTCGACCACGAGGAGAACGGCTCCGAGGCCGACACCGGCGCCCAGGGCCCCCTGCTCGGCAACGTCCTGGAGCGCTCGGTGTACGCCCGGGGCGGCTCCTACGAGGACCGGGCGCGCGCCTTCGCCGGCACCGTCTGCCTCTCCTCCGACACCGGCCACGCGGTCCACCCCAACTACGCGGAGCGGCACGACCCGACGCACCACCCGCGCGTCAACGGCGGCCCGATCCTCAAGGTGAACGTCAACCAGCGCTACGCCACCGACGGCAGCGGCCGGGCCGTCTTCGCCGCCGCCTGCGAGAAGGCGGGCGTGCCCTGGCAGTCGTTCGTCTCCAACAACGACATGCCCTGCGGCACCACGATCGGCCCGATCACGGCCGCCCGCCACGGCATCAGCACTGTGGACATCGGCGTCGCGATCCTCTCCATGCACAGCGCCCGCGAACTGTGCGGCGCGGAGGACCCGTACCTCCTCGCGAACGCGCTGGTGGCGTTCCTGGAGGGCTGAGCCCGGCACCGCGGGGGCGGGACCGCGCGCGAAACATCCGCGAAAGGTCCCGCCCGGCAGGCTCGCCCCCATGCACCGTCACGAGGGTCCGCCGCTGCGGAAGTCCGTCCCGTTCGCCGTCGTCGGCGTGCTCGCCGCGCTGACCGGGGCGGGGCTGCTGATCGGGGAGTACGACGACCGGCCGCCGTGGGGCACGGACATCGCGTACGAGGGCGGGTACGTCCTGGCCTCCCGGATCCGCGGGTACGACGTGGACGGTTCGCGGACGAAGGCGCTCATCGCCGGGGAGTGCGCGCGCCTGGAGCGGGAGGGGCGGGGCGGCGACCGGGCCGTCCACGACCCGGCCGCCTGGGTGGAGGGCTGCCTGGACGGGGCGGCGGGGCGCCCGTCCAGGAACCAGGGGCTCCTTCGCTAGACGCTCTCGTCCATGCCCGCGAGGATCAGCGGCAGGCGGGAGGCGCCCGCGTCCGTGAGCTTCACCGGGACGCCCCAGTCCTGCTGGTGGACGTGGCAGGCCGGGTATGCGTTGGCGGGGTCGTCGTCGCAGGAGGCCGCCATCGCGGACACGTGCAGCACGCCTTCCGCGACCTCCGGGTTCAGGTCGAGTTCGCGGAAGAGGTCCGTGCCCGTGCCCTCGCCGCCGAGCAGCAGCTCCGGCGGGGTCGAGGAGACCAGGAGCCGGGTCGAGGGGCCGTAGCGCTCGTCCAGCTTCTGGCCGGTCGGGGCCCGGAAGACGACGTCGAGGCGGAGGCGACCGGGGGCGACCTCGGTGGCCTCGCGCCGGGTGCGGTGGGCGACCGCCTCGACCCGGACGGCCTCCTCGGGCAGCCGCAGCCGGGTCAGCCGGTGCCGGGCGGACTCGACGACCACGATGTCCCCGTCCACCAGGACCGCGTCGCTCGGCTCGCGCAGGTCGGTGGCGAGGGTGGTGACCTCGCCGGTGGCGGGGTCGTAGCGGCGCAGGGCGTGGTTGTACGTGTCGCTGACGGCGACCGAGCCGTCGGGCAGGGCGGTCACGCCCAGCGGGTGCTGGAGGAGCGCCTGGCCGGCGTCGCCGTCGCGGTGGCCGAAGTCGAAGAGGCCGGTGCCGACGGCGGTGTGCACGACGCCGTCGGTGTCGATCCAGCGCAGGGCGCTGGTCTCGGAGTCCGCGATCCACAGCCGGTCGCCGGCGGCCGCGAGCCCGGAGGGCTGCGCGAACCAGGCCTCGGCGGCGGGCCCGTCGACCAGGCCCTCGTTCGTGGTGCCGGCCGCGACCCCGACGGTCTTCGTCTCCGGGTCGTACGTCCACAGCTGGTGGACGCCGGCCATCGCGATCCACACCTTGCCCTGCCACCAGGCCACGTCCCACGGCGAGGACAGGTCGACCTCCGGGGCGGGGCCGGAGGTCGGGGACCCCTGCCACCACTGCCTGCCGGTGCCGGCGACGAGCTCGATCGCGCCGCTCTCCGGGTCGTACGCGCGCAGGGAGTGGTTCACGGTGTCCGCGACGATCACCCTGCCGTCGGGGAGCCGGGCGAGGCCCTGCGGCTCCCGGAAGACCCCTTCCCCGATGCGGCGCACGACGGTCTCGCCGTCCGCCGCCAGCTCGACCAGCCGGTGCCGGGTGGTGTCGGAGACCAGGAAGTTCCCGGAGGGGAGGGTGATCGCCTTGCCGGGGAAGCGCAGGTCGGTGGCGACGGGCTCGGGCGCCACGTACGGCCCGTCGCCGCGCCGCAGCGTCCCCTTGGCCCCGTGCTCGGCCTCCAGCTCCTCCACGAGGGTCCGGATGGCGTTGGCGTGGCCCTCGCCCGCGTGCTGGGCGACGACGTACCCCTCGGGGTCGATCACGACGAGCGTCGGCCAGGCGCGCACGGCGTACTGCTTCCAGGTCGCGAGCTCCGGGTCGTCCAGTACGGGGTGGTGCACCTCGTACCGCTCGACGGCGTCCACCACGGCCTGGTGCTCGGCCTCGTGCACGAACTTCGGCGAGTGCACCCCGACGATCACCAGGGTGTCGCGGTGCTTCTCCTCCAGGTCGCGCAGCTCGTCGAGGACGTGCAGGCAGTTCACGCAGCAGAAGGTCCAGAAGTCGAGGATCAATGTGCGACCTCGGAAGTCGGCGAGCTTCAGATCCTTCCCGCCGGTGTTGATCCAGCCGCCCTTGCCGATCAGCTCGGGGGCACGGACACGGGCACGCTTGCGGGGCGCGGGCGCGGACGCGGGGGTGGGCGTCGGGGCGGCATCGTTCATGGTTCAAGCTTGCCACCCGCGCGTGAACGCAGGATCACGGCCGTACGACGCGGGTGCGTGCCCTGTGCAGCTACGGGACCCGCCTCCCCACGGCTAGCCTCCTTGGACGCCCCGGACGAACAGGGTTCCTGTGCGCCGACTACCGGGGGGTGGGGCAAGCACGGACGCTGATACGTCCACGAAGCCGTGTTCCTTGAGAATCAGCGCCCATACATCGGGTTCGTAGTCCCACCGCTTGACGACAGCGGGGTCCTCTTCGGGCCCGCGCGGGATGTATGACGCCTGGCAGCCGTAGCACCCCTCGACCGGGGGCCGCTGGGAGAAGGCGAAGACGCCACCCGGCTTGAGGTTCGCGTGAACGACCGGCAGCAGTAGGCCGGGGTCGGTGAACCACGCAGCGCCGAACACGCTGTAGACCGCATCGAAGATCGTGAGCGTGTCTCCGAGGTAGGTGAGGGCGTCGGCATGGTGGAGTTCCATCCCGTCCACGCCCGGCCACCGCTCACGTGCCTTGTCTAGTTGCTTGGCGGAGAGGTCGATCCCGACGGACGTCATGCCGAGCGTTGCGAGATGGGCGGCGTTCCCCCCGGACCCGCACCCGAGATCGAGCACGCGGTCTCCCGGGTTGAGGTTGAGCACGTCGGCCCTGGGGCCGTGGTCCGGGTACTGGGACCAGTTGAACCATGTGGTCTCGCCCTTGGCGTTGGTCCTCCGCCGCTGGGGCTTGCTCTGCGAGTAGGTGTCCCATGCGGTGCTGCGAGCGTCAGTCACTACCTGTCCGTTCTCGTTCACGGCGACAGCCGCCCGGCACGATACCGGGCGGCTGAAGCTCTCGTGGGTCAGTCGCTCCGCTTGAGTCGGAGCTACTTGGCGACGGGGCTGTCGGAGCAGCCCGCGTAGCTCTGGGTGCAGTCGGCCGCGCCGTCGATCGGCCAGAACTCCGGGTCCACGTCGAAGCCGGCCGATCGGATCATCTCGGCCGTCCGACGCATCGCGGCCCGGCCCTCGGCCGGGTTGTGGCCGCTGTTGCGGTCGGGGACGTGGTGGATGAACCCGCCGCCGAGCGCGTCGCAGAACTCGGCGTAGTGCTTGGTGTGGAGCACGAGCGCGTGCCAGAAGAGGTCCACGCGAAGGCTGGGCGTGGCCCTCTCCGTGATGTTCGCGGCGACGGCGAGAAAGGCCGCCACCTGGTTGACGCCGCGCTGGCCCTGGTCGTCGGTCATCTCCGGCCAGGAGTCCTCGCGGACCATGGTGATGAGGTCGGCCCTCAGTTCCGGGGTGATGAGGTCGTACACGGTCTTCGTCGTGTCGGTGATCGTCACGTCTGTGCCTTCCTGGTCTGTGAGGAACATCGGGGGCACTTGCAGGGGGGCCAGGCGGCGGAGGCCATGGGGGTCAACGGCTTCTCGGCGCTGCTGCTGGGGTAGATCACCTCAGAGCCGAACGTCTGGCCGGAGTCGCGAGACACCCGCACGGTCATGGTCATCGTTGGCCTTCCGCTTGCCTGGTCCGGTTGGTGAAGCGATGTTCCCGCCGCCGACCGGTCGGAACGACGACGCTTCGGGCGTCGCCTGGGCGTCACTCAGTAAGGTGTCAATGACGCCCTCCAGGACGTCAAACCGGTGTCATTGCATGACTGTTCGGTCTAGCTTTGACGTCATGACGACGACCGCCGTGGTGCCGAATGATGTGCTGCGGGCCGTGCGTATCGGCCTGCGATTAAGCCAAGACGACTTCGCCAAGGCGCTCCGCCGGGCAGGTGCGGAACTGGGAGAGCCGAACGAGGCTTCCAAGCGGCTAGTGCAGCGCTGGGAGTCCGGCACGAGCAAGACGCCTCGGGGCGTGTACGCCAGGGCCTTGGAACGGGTCACCGGCCGCCCGGTCGAGGCACTGGGGTTCGCCCTGCCGGTGCCGATGGCACGAGTCCACGCAGACGGGAAGGGAGGGCATGACATGGAGACCGGCACAACCGGTGTCGCGTCTGTCTCCGTAGGCGCGCAGCCCACCGCGCAGACGGGTGAGGATATGTTTTCGGGAGTGTGGCTCAGCCGCTACGAGTTCTTCTCTTCGAGCCGGGGCGACTCGTACGAGGGTAGGCACTACGTGGTGATCGTCCAGCACGGGAACCGGCTGACCGTTCAGAGTCTGCCTGGGGCGAGCAGCAACCCGAACAGCCCGCTCGCGCTGGATCTGACCGTCGATCGCAACGTGGTCACGGGTACGTGGGTCGAGCAGACTGCCGCAGACGGCTATTACAACGGGGCCCGCTACCACGGGGCCGTCCAACTCCTGGTCGAGCCGACCGGACGGCGCATGGCCGGAAAGTGGGTCGGCTTCGGCAAGGACTTCGACGTGAACACCGGCCCCTGGGAACTGCAGCTGGTGGACCGGTCCACGAGCAAGGCGACGCTGGAGAGGTACAGCCAGACGCCGGAGTGACATCGGAAGGGGCACCTGATGGGCCGAAGATCCCATGGGGTGGGGCCTTCGGCGGGCTTTGCAGGGCGTGAACTGTGCCGCTCTCGCGTCTCCGGCGGTCGATATGCGCTGGTCAGAGCCACGATGGGCCCGGAAACGGAGTCACACCCAGCGTGTGCATTCCGAGCTGGGGCCGGAGTCGGGATGGTGACCCCAGCGCAACTTCGCGCCGGCCCTCGGGCCGCCCCAGTGACGAAGTGACGGAATGACGTTTAGTTCTATTCCATCCAAAGAGACTCAGAACATCTCTTAAGGAGTTAATGGACTTCGACCGTCATTCCGTCACTTCGTCACCCGCTGGCTCCTGCCCAGCACCGTCTCTCGTCGCCCAGACGATCCGGCAGCGCTCGTCGCCGTCGAACCTCACGCCCACTCTGCCCCGCCGGACTTCCACCCGATCGATGGCGAGGCCAAGGCGTTCACACCTTCCGGCCGCATCATCGGCTTCCCAAGCTTCACGTAGCAGGCCCGCATCCAGGAGCGGAGAGATATCCACGGAAGGGGTCGGTATCCGCAACAGGTCTGCGCGCAGTCCCTCGATCCGGGTACGGAGCCGTCCTGCGAGTCGGTTGTACCGGTCGATCGCGTCTGCGCCAGTGAACTCGCCACGGACGTACCTGGCCTCCTCCAGGTCCGACAGACGAGCCCCCTCGTCCGCGATCTCCGCCTCGATCGCGTCCCGCTTCGCGAAAACCTCCGGGTCCTCCCTCTGCACCCAGCGATCGGCGATCACAGCGAGCAGCGGGTCCTGGGGCTCCAGGGACGGCAGGCGTGAGAGGAACGCCCGGGTCACGTAGTCGTCGATGCTTTCCACACGGGCCGAGACACCGGAGCATCCCCGCCCCATGCGGTGGCTGGAGCACTGGTACGACGTGCCGGCCTTGCTCATCCGGGCCCCACAGAGCCCACAACGCGCTATCCCGGTGAGCAGCGACTTCCCCTGCTTGTGACCGTGACGCTTCCCCGCCAGAGGAAACGTGCGCGCTTCGAGCTGGCGGAGGATGAGCTCACGCTCCCCGACCGTAATGATCCCCTCACCGATGCTCACGGTCTCCAGCGTCTCCGGGTCTCGGTAGGGAGAGACCCGGTTCATGTACTTGCGCGTCCCGTCCGGCTGCTCCTCGTACTCGGTCTGCGGCATGAGACCGGCGAAGGCCGGTGAGCGAAGGAGTTGCATGACGCTGGACGAGTTCCACTCGCCTCCACGGGCGGACTCCACCCCGTGCTCGTTCAGCAGCCGGGCGATGTGGACGAGGGCCTTCCCCGACAGCGCTTCGTCGGCGATCAGGCGGGCGTAGACGGCGGTCTCGGGGTCGTGGACGAGCTTCTTCGCCTCCGGGTCCACCAACAGCCCGTAAGGCGGTTGTCCGCCGATCCACTGGCCCCGCTGGCGCAGGTACCGCTTGGCGTTGCCGACGCGCATCCCAAGGTTGCGGGACTCGTTGCGCGCCAGTTCCGCCAGCATCGCGATGGTGACCCGGGCGCTGTCGTTCTTCGTGTCGAGCCCGTCCATGACGGAGACCAGCCGTCCGCCGACCCGGCCTATGTCGTCCAGCGCCTTGCCGACCTCGCCGATGCCCTTGCGGGACAGGCGGTCGAGCTTCCAGACGATCAGAACGCCCACGACGCCGGCCGTGGCTGCTGTGATCGCCGCATCGAACCCCTTGCGGCTGACGTTCTTGTAACCGGAACGTCCACGGTCGATGTGGACCTTGCGGACGGTCAGTCCGTTGCGCTCCGCCCATGCGCGGCAGTCGGCTTCCTGGCGATCGATCGCGGTCTTGCCCTCCCGGTCCAGGGACAGGCGCAAGTACAGGTCAGCAGTGGTGTGTTGGTGCACGTGCCCAACGCTAGCGAGAAGTGCTCACATTGGTTCAGGAAATCCAGAAGTCGAGGAGGACGATCTTCCCCCGCAGGTCGGCGAGGGTGAGTTCTTCTCCGCCGGTGTTCAGCCAGCCGCCCTTGCCGATCAGCTCGGGGGCACGGACACGGGCGCGCTTGCGGGGCGCGGGCGCGGGGGTGGGCGCCGGAGCAGCATCGTTCATGGGTCCAAGGGTGCCGTACGGGTGGAAAGTGGGGGGCGGCCGGGGGCGGAGGGCG